>LUOC01000123.1 GCA_001626655.1 Fidelibacterota bacterium REDSEA-S14_B6
CTCTCCAGTAGTGTAAGATGAAGCTTCTGAGGCGAGGTAGAGGGCAATTCCGGCAACCTCCTCCGGCTCTGCGATTCGGCCTTGAGGAATCCCCCGAACGACAGCATTATGAAGTTTCTCATTCTTCCAGAGAGCGCTACTGAACTTCGTTTTGATGAAGCCGGGGGCGATTGCGTTGACCTGAACGTTTGCCGCCGCCAACTCCTGTGCCAGAACTTTTGTCAGCATAACAACCGCGGCCTTGCTGATGGAATAGATCCCCATACCGCTCAATGGTAGTTTGGACGCTACAGAAGAGAGATTGATGATTTTCCCTCCGCCACGTTTTTTCATCTCAGGGAAGCACGCCTTGGCAACACGGAAATATCCTTTCACATTCACATCCCAGATCTTGTCCCACTGGCTATCTTCAGATTTCATGAGTGGGCCGAACTGAGGATTGGTTGCGGCGTTGTTCACCACGATATCAATTCCACCATAGGTGTCAACAGTTTTAGCGATCAACTTATCGACGGCAACGTCATCGCCAGTGTGTGCGGCGACGGCTGTAAACTCTCCGCCATCGGCCCTGATCTCCTCTGCCGTCTTGTCGAGGTCTTCCTGTTTCCGGCTTGAGATAACTACTTGGGCGCCCGCTTCTGACAGCGCCCAGGCGATGGCCTTGCCGATTCCCCGGGAACCACCGGTGACTATGGCAACTTTCCCGGTCAAATCAAAATGTGGTCTATTCACTATCTCTCTCCCATTATTGCTCTACCGGAAAGAACATCGAAGGGGAACGATATTCAAGTAATTTGTTTAGAGCTCGTGCTTCCGTATTTTATCATATTCCCCGAAAGGATGCAGAATGCGAATAGCGGTTATCCAGCAACACGCGACCACTAATGGTGAAGACAATATATCCAGAGCCATGACCGCTTTGGATCGTGCGGCAGAAGAAGGCGCCCAACTGGCTGTCTTCGCTGAACTTGCATTCAGTCGCTTCCATCCACAGTATCACGCCAACGGTTCCGTCAGACAACTAGCGGAAGCTGTTCCGGGGCCCACCACCGATCTGTTTAGGGAGAAAGCCCGACAGCTCGGCATGGTTGTTGTCATCAACCTCTTTGAGGAAGCTGATGGAAGAACGTATGATTCCTCTCCCGTTATTGATGCGGACGGAGCTTTGTTGGGATCCACAAGGATGGTCCACATCGCCGATTACGACTGTTTCTTTGAAAAAGATTACTATGCACCAGGAGATCGAGGCGCTCCCGTTTATGACACGGCAGTTGGGAAGATCGGAGTAGCGATCTGCTACGACCGCCATTTTCCTGAGTACATGCGTGCGCTGGCGGTGGATGGGGCCGAGCTTGTTGTCATTCCGCAGGCCGGCACAGTTGGAGAATGGCCTGATGGACTCTACGAGGCCGAGCTGAGGGTTGCCTCATTTCAAAACGGCTATTTCTGTGCACTGGCAAATAGAGTTGGTGTGGAAGACAACATGACTTTCTCCGGTGAATCGTTCGTCACAAATCCGGCGGGGGAGGTGATCGCTCAATCACCGGCCGGGGATGACCATGTTCTCATTTGCGATCTGGACTTGAGTGAGGTCCAAAGTTCCCATGCGCGGACACTGTTCTTCAGAGATCGGCGTCCTGACATCTATCCACTTAATCAAGAAGAGGAATATCATGCAAACTAAACTGAGGCTGATCGTGACACTTTCCGTCATGGCGATCTTCATGGCGGGGTGCGCGGCGCTAACTGCTCATGGAAGCGCTGAGCTGGAAGGCCGGAACGCGTTCAACAGCGGCAATTACGACCACGCTGCCATTAAAGCGGCTGAGTCTCTGATGATCAAACCGGAATACGAGAAGGCACAAACGCTCATCAAAAAGGCGTTTAGAGCGTCAAATGATCAGCATACGACCAAACTCGATCAGCTTGCGGCAAGCGAAGCAAAATTCAAGTGGGATGATGTGGTGTCTGAATACAAGGCGCTTATTCGAGTCCACACCGCCGTTGGAAAACTGCCCCCAATTACCACCGAGGCAGGAGAAGTCATCGAACTGAATACCACGGACTATAGTGAAAATCTCGCTGCCGCTTCCAAAGAGGCCGCTGAGGCGCACTACCAGGAAGGGATCACACTGGGAGCGAGTGAGGACCTCGCCGTGAAAAAACAGTCTGCTAAAGAGTTCAAGATCGCTGGCGAGTTTGTTCCGGGGTATCGCGACAGCGCGGTGCGCTATGAAGAGATGAGAAAGGCAGCCATTCTCAGAATGGCCATATTCTTCGAGGACCGCAGTCAATCCTACGGCGGGTATGGGCCGGTCACCGTGACGGTGATGGATAGGGTGGTGAGTTCAATCCTTAATGACAAGTCCGCCACTGAGTTCCTAGAACTGATGTCGCGGGAACAGCTTAGCCGTGTTGTCCAGGAGCAAGCTCTCGCCCAAACGGGCATGACTGATGAGAACTCTCACCGGCAGGATCACTCAGATCATGTATTCCAGACCTCAGAGCAGTCACAATACAAAAACGGTGAAGCGTAAAGTTGTTACTGGAACTGAGAAATACACGGACAAGGAAGGGAAGGAAAAGACCAGGAAAGTTAGAACCGAAGTATCGGCCCAGTTTACTGAATACACGAAAACGACGAGCGCTTCCATTAACGGTTCCTACAATATCGTTGATGTGAAAACTTCAAAGATTCTAAAGAGCGACACGTTTCAGGAAACTTCTTCATCTAACGTTAAGTGGGGAGAATACTCTGGTGATGAACGAGCCCTCTCCGGTAATCAGAAGAAACTGGCCGGGAAGAGTGAGCAACCGGTTCCTAATGCGCAAATTCTCGTTAGTCAGGCCGCAAATAAGCTCGCCAACTCGCTGGCTAACTCCATAAAGGAATACGCCAAATAGTCTGACGACAACAGTCTCGCCAGATTCGGAATCGACTCTAAGCGATATGAGTACTTTGGTGGCGATTCCGGTCTTTAACGGGGCGGCAACACTGCCTCGACTCTTGACGGAGATTTCCCGGGAAGGGATTACCGATATTCTCGTTGTGAACGACGGGAGTGATGACGAGACGTCTCAAATTCTCACTGAACTCGAAGTTGACCACGAGTCACATTCTCTGAATCTCGGAAAGGGGGCGGCCATCAAGACGGCGGCTGACTGGGCCGCCAAAAGGGGATACGATTGGATCCTCACCCTCGACGCCGATCTCCAGCATCCACCCGATTCAATTCCATTCTTCCTCGAGGCGCATGAGGAAAATACCATTGTTGTGGGGGAGAGGTTGAATCTCTCGCCCATGCCCCTTGCCAGAAGATTCTCTAACAAGATCACTTCGCTGTTGCTTTCCATTCGGACGAGTGTTTCTCTCCGCGACTCTCAGTGCGGATTCCGGCTCATTCCACTAAAACTGTTCAGTGAAACAAGATTTTTTCAGAACGGATTCCAGTTTGAGAGCGAAATGCTCATAAAGGCGTCACTGGCGGGATACCGAATAAACCATGTTGAAATACCGACACTCTACGGCGATGAAAAATCAGCCATGAGAAACTTCAGGGATACGGTTAAATTCGCCGCCATGTATCTTCACAGTTTCCTCTGGTAGAGTGTTTCGCTGGCTTAAGAAACTTTACGATTGGGTCCTTCACTGGGCCGAGACGCCCTATGCCATTCCAGCACTCATGGCGCTCGCCTTTGCGGAATCTTCGTTTTTTCCGATTCCCGTAGATGTTCTGCTCATCGCCATGGCGGTGTCAATCCCGAAGCGATCATTCGAGTACGCTTCCTACGTCAGCCTCTTTTCTGTTGTGGGCGGTGCGGCCGGATATCTGATCGGCAACCAGTTCATGGGGGTGGTGGGGTGGCCGATCATTAATCTCTACGGTTACGAGGAACAGTTCACCACACTGAGCGAGTCGTTCCGGAACTACAACTTCATCGCTGTCCTGACAGCCGCCTTGACACCGATACCGTATAAAGTGTTCACTATCACTGCCGGCGCTGTTTCTTCCGATTTCATTGAATTTTTTGTCGCTTCAGCCATGGGACGGTCAGCACGGTTCTTCGCCGTCGCCGCTCTGATATACTTCTTTGGAGAATCCATCAAATCATTCATTGAGCTCTATTTCAACATTCTCACGATCGTATTTACAATCCTACTCATTGGCGGTTTCTTCCTCATCGGACGTCTCTTTTAATTGTCTTCCCTACCGTAGGGGCTCTAAATTTGACTATTGATTCTTCTCAGTTATTCGGGGTGTAGCGCAGCCCGGTTAGCGCGCGTCGTTCGGGACGACGAGGTCGGGAGTTCAAATCTCCCCACCCCGACAACTCAACTCGAAACTTGGAGAAATGGAGTGGTGGGAAAGTCAACCATTGTTCTACAGATTCATCATCTCTGCAGTTCCCCATTGCTCCAATACTCCAAACATTGCAACCTTGCTCTCCGTTCTGTCCTGAGAGCACGACCAACAATCAAGTTCTGGTTTGATCACCACGCTATTGAGCAAGACTGAAAGTCTCCACAGCCTTCCTTAGATTCCACTCCTACATCTCGGGGAAACGACAGTGTTAGCCAAATACTCAGCACTCTTCGTCTACTTTGCCGTCCTGTTCGGTATCGGTCTTGTCGCGTCCAGAAGAATCAAGACGCTGGAGGATTTCTACGTCGGCGGGAAGCAGTTGGGTTACTGGATTGCCGCCTTCTCTGCACGAGCCACGGGAGAATCGGGATGGCTGATTCTCGGTCTAACGGGGATGGGAGCCATGATGGGGGTGAGCGCCTTCTGGGTTGTAGTTGGGGAGGTGATCGGGGTCTTCATATCGTGGAAATTCATGGCGAAGAAGTTCAAGCGGCTGACCGATGAGTATAACGCCGTCACAATCCCCGACTACCTCGTCGGTCGCTTCGGCTCCACTACGAACCACCTGCGGACCGTGGCTTCCGTTGTTCTTTCAGTATTCGTAATCATTTACGTAAGCGCCCAGATTGATATTACCGGAAAGACTTTTGAAACTTTTCTCGGCATCAACTATTTCACGGGAGCGCTGGTC
>LUOC01000124.1 GCA_001626655.1 Fidelibacterota bacterium REDSEA-S14_B6
GTCCGAAGGACGACTGTAGCAATCCCGTGATTCTTGGCTGCGGTCAGCGCAACCTGACAGGATCGTAGAACCTGTCAGGTTGAATTGGTCAGAAAATTAACCCACAGCTTAAGCCGGGGGTTATACAAACACGGTAAGACTGAACTGTTTCAACGGTTTCCCGGATACGTGAGGCTTGGGGGATCGGGGCTGTCGCCATACCACCAGAGCACCTGCTCCCCTTCCGCCGGGAGCGCCTCTGACGCCGGTTTGGGGACTTTGCTCCCCGCCACGGCATAGCGCCAGAATTGGGGGTCGTTGTTCTCCAATCCGTTGATGGATATCACCATACCACTATGGATCGGATCGTCGGCCACCGCTACATCGTGCTCCTCTTTCAACAGGTCAACGGCTGATGAGCGTCCGTCCCCCTCAAGGAGAATAACGCGAGCGTGGAACGATTCCCGTTGGCTGTCGAGGAGATTCATCGCTACTCCAGATTCTCGCTGAAAAAGTCCTTCACGAGCCGCCACGCTTTTCCGGCGACATCAGCATCATACACGTCCGGGCGGGAGTCGTTGAAAAAGGCGTGGTTGACGCGGGGAAAAATGTGGAAGTCGGGCGAGTGGCCGTGGGATTCCAGCTTCGCTTTGAGTTCATTGGCGTTGTCCGGCGTTACGAATTCGTCCAGTTCGGCGAAGATGCCAAGAACAGGCGCGCGGAGATTGGCGAAGTCCGGCTGGACGTTGGGATGAATCCCGTAGAAATCGACACAGGCGCCGATCTGATCGTTGGCGCAGGCGGCAAAGAGGGAGAGCTGTCCCCCCATGCAAAAGCCGACGGTGCCAATTTTGCTGCTGGAGACTGCTTCATGGTCAGCAAGAAAGCTAACGGCGCCGGCGAGATCTTTCGCTGTGTCGGCAATGTTGAGGGCCATCATCATCCGGCCGGCGTCATCTGGGTGTGTCGTTGATTCGCCGTGGTAGAGGTCAGGTGCGAGGGCCGTAAAGCCGGCTTCGGCAAACCGGTCCACCACGTCTTTAATGTGATCGACCAAGCCCCACCACTCCTGAAGTACAATGACGCCGGGCCCGCTCCCGGACTCCGGGAAAGAGAGGTGCCCCCCGCAACTGCCTCCGTTTGCCTGAAATGATATTGAAGTTCCATTCATCGTCTTTTCTCCATTATGAAAAAGGGTCTCTTCCCCATCGCGAGAAAATACTAAACAGGAACAGTTTCGCCAAATTTGCACGCCAACTTTCCCTTGCCTCCAGTCGCCGGGGGAGAGTAATCTCGGACAGCAAATCACTGTTCATTCTTTATGTATTCACCTGAAATTGCCGCCGCTGTCAGAGACGCCATAGCATCCAACCTCCGCAAGGAGAGTGACCTCAGCATAGGGGTCGAGGTGGAGAACATTGTTTATGACAGCGATCTCAACCGTATTCCTGTAGACCGGGGCGACACTTTCTCCACGCACGATCTCCGGTACGAACTGGAGTGTGCCAGCGCCGGGTCAGGGATTGAACCGGCGCTCACCATCGAGCCGGGAGGGCAGATGGAATACGCCTCGGCGCCCCACATAACACTTGAAGGTCTGGACAGTAAATGGCACCGCTACATGAAAGGCTTTCTGTCAATTGCAGGGGAGAAAGGGCTTATTGTTTCAGATTTTGCGTTGGAGCCCGTTGCCCCCGCTGATGATATCACTATCATCGATCATCGGAAGTACAAGCTGATGTACGCCCGCTTCAGCGACACCGGAAGCCTCGGCCACGAGATGATGCTCAACACCGCCAGCGTTCAAATCAACCTCGATTATACCTCTCTCGAGGAAGCGGCCCGGCTCGCCTTTGTGGCGGATTTTCTCCACCCCGTCGCGGCACTGCTCTTCTCCAATGCGCCGTTCTACAGAGGTGAACCGGCTGGCCTCCGGAACATGCGGGAGATCATCTGGCGCAACACCGATCCCGCCCGGAGCAACTGCCTGATAGACCACGGAATCAGTGACATGGAAACACTTCTGGATGACTTCGGAGAATATGTGCTCCAAACCCCTGTGCTATTTACCTTCGATAAGGACGGCTCAGTTGGAACATTTGACGGCGCCCTCGGGGATTGGCTCTCGTCTCTCCACGCCGACGGAAAGCTCGAAAGAAGCGACGTTATGACGGCGCTCCACCAGATTTTTACACAGGTGCGGTTCAAGCATGTGCTAGAGATTCGCGGTCCGGACCGGCCCCCCTTTGGCTACGAACTTGCACCTGCGGCATTTTTTCTGGGACTGCTCCGATCTTCCTCCACTCTGGAAAAAGCGATGGAAGTCTGCTCTGACTGCACCATGGAACAACGGACAAACCTCAACAGTGCAGTCCAGACACTGGACTTTGATCAGTCGCCAGTGGCCGGGATGACGTTGCGGGAGCTATGTGGGCAGTTTCTCCATCTCGCCATGGATGGGCTGTCTGAGAAAGATGGTGAGTCTTATCTCCGGCCCTTCGCCGACAAGTTTCTGGCAGATGGGCCTTTTACTCTTTCTACCCAGGAAGCGTTCCGAAAGTCGGGGAAGAGTGTGGAACAGTTCATGAGGGCCCGATGGGACGAGCAAAAAGAGTTCTTGAAAGATTATACGAAAACATGAGGGGGGAGTTGTGGCAAACAGACCGTTAATCGGCATCGCTCCGGGCTATTTTGTAAAGGAGAACGCTTACTGGCACATGGCCCGGGAGGGGTACAGTCAGAGCGTCTGGAAGGCGGACGGCATTCCACTGGTATTGACTTATCCCGAGGATGAATCGAAAGTTTCCGATGTAGCCGACCAGTTAGGCGGACTTATCCTCACCGGCGGGCCCGACCTTCCCATCGAGATCTACGGCGGCGCCCCCTACGATATGAAAGGGGAAGAGCCGATGCATCCGGCGCGCGTCTCCTTTGACCGGAAAATCTTTGATGCTTTTGTAGCGCGCCAGAAGCCGGTACTCGCGGTCTGTGCGGGACTTCAGATAATCAACGTCATGAAAGGGGGGACGCTATACGAGGACGTCCCGTCCCAACTGACCGGCGCCATGGATCACGGCGATTATAAAGGGCCAGTGGTGAACCATGCTGTGGAAGTAGAACAGTCGAGTTTGTTAAAGGATGTTCTGGAGAACGAGACACCGACCGTAAACAGTACGCACCATCAGGGGATTCGGCGGCTCGGAGAAGGGCTTGTTCCTGTCGCCTACGCACCTGACGGTCTGATCGAAGCTGTGGAGCCGGTCAACGGTGAGTCATCCTTCCTTGCGGTTCAATGGCACCCCGAGCAGATGCAGGACGATTCCACCCAAATGAAGCTGTTCCGCTGGCTGATTGAAGAGGCTTTGGCCTAACCCTTAGACAACCATGGCGTGGCCGCCACGCCTCGGATCGCCGGCGCCCCCCGCTGGCGTTACAGAATTGGCGCCGCCGAAATAGAGGTTCTTTTCATCCCACCGGTGAATCTTGTAGAAGCTGGACAGTTGCTCCAGCACAGCTTCGTCCGCTCCCGGTTCCGCCTGAAGGGTGTCGCCGTCTATATGAAGCCGAGGGGCGATGGTCGCCGCTTCAATCTCCACTCCTCCCTCAATCACTTCTACAATCATCTGCACGATGGCGGAGCGAATCCTGTTGCTCCCGGCGCTTCCTGTTAACAAGACAGGCGTACCGTTTTTTGTAACAATCGTCGGCGCCACCATGGACGGGAGGCGGCTCCGCGGTCTGTGGCGATGAAAGCCCTTCGGATTCAGGTCTTCCTCTCCGAGCATATTGTTCAGCATAAAGCCGAGCCCCGGCACCATGTACCCGCACCCCTCGCCGTTGGTGGTGGTGACACTGGCGGCGTTGCCTTCTCTGTCAAGGATACTCACTTGCGTGGTGGAGCCGTGCGAAAGAGGGTCTGCTCCAGTTCCACCAATATCTCTTCTTATTAAACTGTCAACAAACTGCGGGAAGTCCGAATCTAGTGAAAGCTTTTTTCGTGAAGCTACCACGACTCCGTCAGCAAGTTTTTCCTGCCGTGCATTGTTGGTGAGTGTGTGGGCCAGAGCCGCATCTGCAAGAGTGATATCTTTTCCCGAAGCGGCGGCACGGTTAAGGAGGGCCAGCGTGAAGTCGATGAGAATCCCACTCATGGCCGGCGGCGGGTTGAGATGAACCTTATGCCCGAGAAAATCTGTCGCCAGAGGCCACCTCTCCTTTACCTCATAGCTGGAGAGGTCTTCTTTGCTGAGAAGGCCTCCGTCTCCTATCAGTTCCACGATTCTGTCGGCCACTTCTCCACGGTACATCAGGTCTGGCCCTTCCTGGGACAGTCCGTCAAGAAGGTCCGATAAAGGAGGAATGGCGAACCTGTCGCCCCCTTGGATCAGCTTTCCCCCGGGGGCGTAAAGATCGGCCCCTTCTCTGTCCTGAACGAGGATAGGACTGAGGATATCGATAAGGTAAGCCTGAACATCTGAAAGGGTGGTCCCTTCTTTTGCAATACGTATGGCCGGGGCCATGACGTCCTTAATCCCGAGGTACCCCAACTGTTCTTGCACATGGAACAGCCCTGCCACCGTGCCGGGGATTGCCACCGATCCCTTCCCGATGTGGAACTGCTGCTGCTCCGCGCCGAAGTCGACCTCAATGTCGAAAAAATCGAGGTCGGTCTCATCTGGGTTTGTGCCGGGCATATCGGCAAAAAAATCAAAGAGAACCGGCTTCTCCCCTGAACGGCACGCCATAAAGTGGCCAGCTCCGCCGGGGCCGGTGAGGACCGGCTCGGAAGTCATAGATGCAAATACGGCCCCAACGGCCGCATCAAAGGCGTTCCCCCCAAGCCAGAGGATTTCGGCGGCCGCTTCAGCGGTAGCTTTGTCACCTGCGGCGATGACGTGGTTATCCATGCTGTGCCAGCTTATCTCTCAAGCGGAGAAATGTACATCACAGCCTGGCTATGCCAAAATGAGTGAACCTGAGCGGGAGCGCCTACTTGGATTTGCCCGTCAGCTTTCGGGCCAGCCACTTGAGAGGATCGTAGTACCGGTCCACCACCCGCTCCTTCATGGGGATGATGCCGTTATCGGTAATCTGAATATGTTCAGGACAAACATCTGTACAGCATCTGGTGATGTTGCACATCCCAGAACCGTACTCATCCTTGACGGCAGGGATGCGGTCCTCCGTATCGAGAGGGTGCATGTCGAGGCCTGCCAGCCGGATCATGAAGCGGGGGCCAACGAAACTGTCCTTCTGTTCATGATCCCGAAGGACGTGGCAGACGTTCTGACAGAGATAGCACTCTATACACTTCCGGAATTCCTGTATTCTGTCCACGTCCTCCTGCATCATGCGGTAATCGCCGCTGCTGTCTTTCTTCGATGTATCCGGTTTGAACGGGGCGATCCTTTTATTCTGCTCGTAGTTCCACGAAACATCTGCTACAAGGTCCCTCATGACCGGAAACGAGCGGATGGGACGGATAGAAATAGTTTCATCATCGCCGTACTCGTTCATCCGCGTCATGCAGGCGAGTTTCGGTTTGCCGTTGATCTCCACGCTGCAGGAGCCGCCCTTGCCCGCCTTGCAGTTCCACCGCACCGCCATGTCGTTTGCTTTCTCCGCCTGAATGCGATGAATAACGTCCAGAACCACCATCCCTTTGTCCACCTCCGTCTGGTAGTCCACCATGTCTCCAGCGGCGGTGTCACCGCGAAAAATTCTGAAATTCCTCAGCCCCATCTTACTGTTCACCGGCCACTTCTGCTTCCACCTCTTCTATGGAGAGGCCGGCAATTCTATCCAGCTCAGCGTCCGGCGCAGGCCGTTCAATTTTTTCACTCTTCATGGACCCGTCATCGGCTTTGCTCAGCACCACATTGTACCGCAGCCATTCATCCTGCTCGCCGGGGTAGTCCACCCGGGTATGGGCGCCGCGGCTCTCCTGACGCAACAGCGCCGCCTGTGCCACCGCTTCGGAAGTGATCAGCAGGTTCCGCAATGCAAGCGCTTCGTGCCACCCCGGATTAAACTGGGAGGCGCCGGCTGCTTTCACTTTTTTGAAGGACTGTTTCAGTCCGTCCAGTCCCGTGATCCCTTCAGTCAGAAGCTCTTCCGTCCGGACAATGCCGACGCTGCTCTGCATCAGCTCCTCGAGTTGTTCGTGCAGGAGATAAGGGTTTTCCCCCGACTCCCGGTTCAGGATATCAGTGGCACTGCGGATAATGGATCGAATCTGATCGTCGTCAGCTGTCGGTTCAGATGTCATTTCGCTGATGTAGTTGGCGGCTCCTTCACCGCTAAGTTTTCCGAATACGAGCAGATCAGAAAGAGAGTTGCCTCCGAGGCGGTTGGCGCCGTGCATGCCGGCGGCACATTCTCCGCAGGCAAACAGCCCCGGCACTCTCGACATCTGACTGTCGGCATCCACCCGGATGCCCCCCATAAAGTAATGGAGCGTCGGTCCCACTTCCATCGGTTCGGCAGTAATGTCCAGCTCTGCCAGCACCTTGAACTGGTGATACATGGACGGCAGTTTCCGCTGAATGTCCTCGGCTGTCCGCTTGGAGGCGATGTCGAGAAAAGCGCCGCCGTGGGGCGATCCCCGTCCTGCTTTTACCTCTTTCCGGATCGCTCTGGCAACTACATCCCTCGTCAACAGTTCAGGAGGCCGTCGGGCGTCCTTGTCTCCGGCCAGCCATTGGGTAGCCTCTTCCTCTGTGTCCGCTGTCTCAGCGGCAAAGCGGTCCGGGATGTTGTCAAACATGAACCGCTTCCCTTCACTGTTCAGCAGCACGCCTCCCTCTCCCCGGACACTCTCAGTCACCAGCGTCCCTCTCACCGAGGGCGGCCACACCATCCCCGTTGGGTGAAACTGGGTGAATTCCATGTCCATCAGTTCGGCCCCAGCTTCATAGGCCATGCCGTAGCCGTCGCCGGAGTACTCCCAGGAGTTGGAAGTTATCTTCCACCCTTTCCCGCCGCCGCCCGTGGCGACGATGGCAGCCTTCGCCCTGAAGACAACAAACCGCCCAGTCTCACGCCACATGCCCACCATGCCGGAAATCTTATCGCCATCTTTCAGAAAGTCGAGGCCGGTGCACTCCATATAGACATCAATCCCCTGATGGATACCGTGATCCTGCAGTGTCCTGATAATTTCGAGTCCCGTTCTGTCCCCGACGTGGGCGAGGCGGGGATATCGATGGCCGCCAAAATTCCGCTGATTGATGAGGCCCGCTTTTGTCCTGTCGAACACTGCCCCCCACTCCTCCAGTTCGCGGACACGATCTGGCGCCTCCTTGGCGTGAAGCTCGGCCATCCGCCAGACGTTTAAAAACTTGCCCCCGCGCATGGTGTCGCGGAAGTGAACCTTCCAGTGATCTCTCGAATCTACGTTGCCGAGAGCGGCGGCGACGCCCCCTTCAGCCATAACGGTGTGGGCCTTGCCTAAGAGGGATTTGCAGACAAGGCCGGTACTCAGCCCCCGTATTGAGCATTCAATAGCTGCCCTCAGTCCGGCGCCGCCGGCGCCGACGACAATCACATCGTGCTCAACAACCTGTATGTCGGAAATGTCCACAGTCACATCCCCCAGGTGCTGAAATCTGTCCACTTCCCCATGGCGACCATCCTGACATAAACGTCCGCCAGCGCAACCCAGATCATGCTGAGCCACGCCCAGAGCATGTGTCGTCCGTTGAGCCACGACACCCCTTTCCAGAGCCTGTACCGCTTTGTCGGCTTGCCGTTGGGGCAGGTGAAGCAGTCCATGTTCCCGCCCACGATATGGCGAAAGGCATGGCAGCCGAAAGTATAACCAGCCAGCAGGATTGGGTTAATAATCAGAATGATAGAGCCGACACCGACGCCAAATTCCCCGCCCCGGAAAAAACTCATAATTCCATCGTAGGTGAGAATCACAATAAAGGCGAGGGCGATATAGAGCGTGTAACGGTGGAGGTTCTGAAAAACGAGGAGCGCCGTTTCACCTCTGTATTCTTTCCTTGGGATGCCTGCCACGGCACAGGCCGGCGGCGACAGGAAATAGGCTCGGTAGTAGAACTTCCTGTAGTAGTAGCAGGTCATCCTGAAAGAGAGGGGGCCCATGAGAATCAGGATGGCTGGAGAGGCGGGAATCAGTTTCGGCCACCATCCCGGCCAGGAGCCGAACCATGCGTGATCCAGCGGCGCGGCACCGCTGACGGTGGGATTGATGAAAATCAGCGGAGAGTAGAAGGGAGAGAGATAGCCGCCGAATCCCTCCACACCGGCGCTGAACCAGTAGAACTCGGCCTGCAGCATGGACCAGGTGGTGTAAAGGACGAAGGCGAGAAAACCGGCGCCGGTCCAGAGCGGCTCAACCCACCATCGGTCGGTTCGTGATGTATAGGCGAGGGGTAGTTTTGCTGAAGAGTCCATTGGACGACAGATCCCTCCGCCCGAAGGAGGCGGTTATCCTTTCAGGCGAAAATTGACAGGGATGGAAATCCAGACGCCTACATCCCTGTCACGCTGTTTAGCAGGTTTGAACTTGGTCTTCTTAATGGCGGTCATAGCGGCATCATCCAGCCCCGTATTTGCAATCCCTTTCAAGACCACCGTCTCCGTCACTTTGCCTTTCTTATTAACGAAAGCCTGTATAACCACCGTCCCTTCGATCCCGGCTTCCTGGGCTATCTCGGGATAGACAATGTTTCGCTGGATGGCGCCGTAGCCACCAATCGGTACGGGTGGATCATCGTAAGGGATGAAACGCACACGAGGCCCTTCGGACGGCGGCGGAGGCGGTGAATCCCACTCCACGAAATCGTCAAGTTCCGTCTCCTCAATCGTGATGTCGTCGGCCAAATCCTCATCCTCGGACTCCACCGGAATAGACGGCCTTGAGGGGGGCGGGGGCAGTTCAAACTGCTGAGTCTGCGGAATGTCAAACTGCTCAATCTCGATGTGGATCTCCTTCTCAAGGAACTCCTTCACGCCGAACCGCGGAAAGGCGATAAGCAGTGTAATCAGCATCAGGACGGAAATGAGTGTCGTCACACGGACCGCAATGGGATAGCGAAGTTTCAGGGAGACGCTGGGGTCTTTTCTAAGGATCATGACGGCGCCGCGACTTTCGATGAATAGTTAATCTTGAGGGCATCCGCTTCTCGGAGCTCGTTGTGCATATCGCTTATGAGTTCCATGGACGCTTCCCTGTCAGCCTTGAGAGAGACAGTCAGTTGGGGATCGGCCACGCGCTTATCATACATTACATGCTTCACATTGTCCATGGGAATAATCTTGTCATCAATGGAGATCATCCCATCTTTCGATATGAAAATGTGGGCCGTGTGCCGCTTTGACTCCAGCCGTTCAATTTTTCGCGCCTGCGGAAGGAACACATTCAGCCCCTCATATTCTCTGAGCACTGTCGTGACCATGAAGAAAATGAGCAGCATGAAAATAATGTCCGGCATGGAAGAGGTAGGGATTTCACCGGAGACTTTAGTCTTTGAGGAGAACTTCACTTATCCGTCTCCGCAATTGAGATTCGCGTGGCGTTAGCCATCTTGAGCTGGTCAAGCACCTCCACGTAAGTTTGGTACTTCGCTTTGGGGTGCGTTTTCACGGAAATAATCAGCTTATCGTTGGCGGCCATTTTTTCCAACACCACCTGCCGAATGTCTTTGATCTGCAGCGGTTCCTTATCCAGAAGAACATCGCCCCGAGCGTTGATAAGAAGGTTGGAAATGTTCTTCTTCGGAATCTCCTTCTCTTCCCCTTTTGGCGGCAGTACAAGCCCGAGACCCTTATCCATGTCGATGGTTGTGGTGACGAGAAAGAAAATCAGCAGCAGGAAAGCGATGTCCGCCATGGATCCGCTCGGTATATCTCCTGCTGTTCTGGAATGTCTGAACGATAATAGCCACCACAAGCCCGAACAGGGTTGTAAGAAGAGCGATGGAAATACCGCCCGCCACAACCGCCGGTGAAATGTCGTTGGCAGCTTTAATATCATCAAAGGCCTGAATCATACCGGCCACCGTTCCAGTGAACCCGAGCATGGGAGCCAAACTCACAACAGTGCTGAGCCACACCATGTTCTTTTCCAGAAAGGCCATCTCGATAGTCCCGGCATTTTCGATTCCTTTCTCCACCGCTTCGATTCCACGGTGCGCACGGCTCAATCCTGCATGGAACACTTCCGCCACGGGGCCTCGTGTCGTGGAGCACACTTCCAGAGCGCTCTCATGCCCTTCATCGTGCAAGGCAGTGCGGATGCTGTCCATGAATTTCTTTGTATCAACCGATGCGCGAAACAGTGTGTAAACCCTCTCCAGGCCAAACCCAAGGCCAAAGATTAAGAGCCCAAGAATTGGGTACATAAAAGGCCCACCGTCTAAAAAATACTGAACCATTACAGTTTTCTCCTTACTAAAGTCTTAGAAACGCTCACGAAAATAATGCTTTCGCCAAGGAATATCAAACGCCGAATCTCTGGATCAGTTCTCACGGAAAACTGTCAGTGTGACGAGAGAAATGACGACGCTTCATCGAGATGAGACATGGCCGCCACTACCTGCGGATCGTTGCTCACAAATATCTGGTAGTACGCCGATTTGCCCCAGATCGCTCCAGCGACTTCGGCCTTCAGAACTGACCTAATATAACGGCTGTCCTCCTCTATTTCGCCCCTGTCAACCTCCACATCCTGCTTTTCGACGTAGCCGAGAAAGTCGTCCAAAAGTGTGTCGGTGATCTGAAACTTGTTCTTAAAGGATCGAACATTTTCCCAGCCGTCTTTCCTTTCTTTTGCAAATTCTGTTCCCCAGTTAAAAGTCAGTCTTTTGGGGTGACCCACGAGGCGTGACGTTCCGGGGGTGTGCTCTGTCAGCGGAACGTGGACGTCCGGAGAGATGCCGCCGCCGCCGTAGACTTCTCGGCCTTTCTTGGTCTTATACTTCGCTTTTCCCGTGCGAAGCGAATCGAGCATCTCTTCCCTGTCTTTCTTTCCGAAGTCTTCATAATAGTCGCGGATTCCATTTTCGTAAGGCCTCTGAATCAGCCTGCCGCTTGGGGTGTAGTATCGCGCGATGGTGACGCGGAGGGCCGAGCCGTCCTTCAGGGGCCACTGCCGCTGGACAAGCCCTTTGCCGAAACTTGTCTCCCCCACCACAAGTCCGCGGTCCAAATCCTGAACAGCGCCCGCAACGATCTCGCTGGCGCTTGCGGACCATCGGTTGATTAAAACAATGACGGCAAAATCGTCGTAGCCTCTGTTATTGTTGGCCATGTACACTTCGGACATTTCAGACTTTCGCCCGGCGGTGTAGACGAGCGTGTCCGGCGTGGTGATAAACAGGTCAGCCACATTGACTGCCTGCTCAAGATATCCACCGCCGTTTGTGCGAAGATCAAAGATGAGCCGTGTCATCCCTTCGGATCTCAGTCTGTCAATGGCTGAAGAGACTTCGTCAGACGTGCTGGAAGCAAACCTCGTCAGCCGCATATATCCCGTCCGGTCGTCAATCATGAAGGATGAGATGAGGCTGTAGATGGGGATTTGATCCCGGATGATCTCCACATCAAAAGTTTCTTCCAGGCCTGGGCGCCGAATGGTAATCATCACAGCGCTCCCTTTCGGTCCACGGAGCGTTCTGTAAACTTCTTCCCGCGTTATTTCGTAGGCATCATCGCCATCAATGGCGACAATCTTATCACCGGGCTGGAGGCCGGCGCGATCGGACGGGGAATCCACCACCGGCGCAATCACCGTGATATAACCACCCAGCAAATCGAACTCGATGCCGATCCCTTCAAACCTCCCCTGATACTCTTCGTTCACCTCCTCCAGTTTGTCCCGGGGGATGTAGGAAGAGTGGGGATCCAGTTCATCGAGCATGCCGAGGAATGCTCCGTCCAGCGCATTGTCCCAGTTCACCGGTTCAACATAGTTTTCGTTGACGATGGAGATGATCTGGTTCAGGACGCGAATCTTATCGTAGATGTTGACCGCCTTGCTGTAGGCGGCGGGGCCGACGGAGGCAGCGGTGAAGAGGAAGACGGCTGTGACCGCTCCGGCTATCAGAAGTCGTTTTTTTCTATTTTTCGGAATCACAATTTTCTCAGTTGGACAGGATCCGAGCAGGTAAGTTTACTGTACAGTCGTCAGCGTGAGCAACTATAACCCAAAATAGATCATCGCCCGGACCGCCAGAGAATTCAGGCCCGTTTCAGGTGAGTCCGTTAAACCTTTACCGCAAGATATGGTTGAATATTGACAAAGGTCCCCGAGAGCGATGTTGTGGCGCCGCTGAAAGCAATCGTTGGAATCTGGCTGTTGTTGACATGTGTAATGTCGGCCTCAGTGATCTGGCCGTCCGAATTCGCGTCCGTCACCGGTGTTTCACCATTTGGGCGAATCTGAAAAACTGACCTGAACTGGTCTTTCCAAGAAGGGCTTCCGGTTGTCTGTGAAACATTGAGGCTTAAGCGGCCGTAGCCAAAGAGGGAGCCGACGGAGACCTCCAGCCCCTTAAAGAGCGGAAACATGTATTCAATGGTAGCGCCACTGACCCACATGGAAATTTTCGCCTCTAAGTCCGGCGACTGGTTTCCCACTTCTGGGGGAGGTGCGTAGGCGGATTTTTGTTCCGTGTCCGCATCAAATTCACCGTCTTGATCGAGGTCGAGGAAAAGTATGATTTCGGGCCGCTTCGTCAAAAAGCTGCTCCCCACCCCGGCGAAGCCGCCGATCCGAATCCGTTCGGTGATATTGGAAAACCCTTCTCCTCCATTGAGTACAAATGGATTTGAAAACTGTGTTAAGTCAAAGCCGAAGCCGGCTGTATCGCCTACCGAGCCCAACATTTCGAAGCTGCCCAGTTCGCCAAGGTTCTGAAACAGGAACATCTGGCTGAAGCCGACACCTCCGCCATAGAACGACTCCGGCGGATAGTAATCTTCCTGCCCGAGAAGACAGATCGGCGCCAAGGACAAACATAGCGCCGCTCTTTTGATTGCACCGGTTACCATATTTTGCTCACCTCGGATAAGCGAGAGGGCAATTTAACTTTCCGTTTGTCTTAGTAACAAGCGACAATTGGCACCGGCCATTTTTTCTTGGTTTTGCCGAGGACGCCCGATATATTCGCTGACGGAGAGAGGTCGACTATTCGCTTCTCTTTGAATTCGCAAGCCGAGGTAAGGTAGACATGTTTCAATCGACGCGAACAGTTGCGTACTGCTCATTAGTCTCGCGTTCCTTCAAGAGCGCACTGCGCACTCTTTGTGTCATGTCGGCATTTCCCTGTCTGGTTACAGCCCAAAAAAATGTGGTCTCTCTCAGTGCGAGTTTTGATATCGACGGCGACGGTTTCAGCGAATTCCTCGCCTTAGAGAAGCAGAGTCCCCACGACCTGTCTCCTTCCAGCGCCGCTTTCTACGAAATAGATGAATTTGGATTCCACACTGAACTGTGGCGCCACACGACGCCCCGCCACATCGTCACCGCGGAGATTGGAGACCTTGATGGTGACGGCTCTCCCGAGATTCTGGTTCTGAGCCGTTCGTCGTCCCTCGGAGCCGGCGCCGATGATCCGCCGTGGCTCAAGGTTTTCCGATGGGCCGGTTTTGACTTCTCACCTTCGCCGTCCATCTCCTTGAGCGGCATTCGAGACAGTGAACGGCTGCGTCCCTCCGGAATCGCCCTCATCGATTTTGACATGGATGGAACAGATGAAATCTCCTTTGCTCAGGCGAGCCCCCAACGGTCTCTTTCTGTCAATTCCCTGCCGGGAACTGGTGCCCTTGAAGAAGCCTCTGCTCTCTCGTCCGCCGCCATCAGTTCGGGGTACGGTCATATCCATCTGGTGGAAACTGACTATAACAACGATTCGGCGCCGGACCTTATGGCCCTCAGTCCGGAGGCTTCCCGAGTCTGGCTACAGGTTTTTACGAACCGGGACGGTCAAATTTCGATGGGCCCATCGGCCGCTCCGAGCTATCCTTCCGGCACCGCGGCTCCTATCGGTCTCATCCCGAGCGGTATGGCAAGCGTGGATATTGACGATGATAATTCGGACGAAATCCTCCTCCCCTTCGAATCGGGATCGGTTCTGGCGCTTAAGCAGATCGGGTCGGACTTTGCGCTGATCCCGGTCGGGGGCGATGTGGCCTCCCTGTTCCAGTTCCCCTCCTCTCTTACAGAATTGGACATAGATAATATTCTGCTCGGCAGGGCGGAGCTCGGCATGACCGGAACCCTCCAGCAGATGAATCTTAATGCTCTCCCAGTGGCGGCGGTTGATGTGGAGCCAGAAGTTCCCAGTGCACCTCCCGTTCCAGAACCGGAGATTGCGGCGGTCGAGCCCGAGCCAACCGTGGCCGAACCTGAGGCTTCTTCTAGGCCTTCCATCGGAACCATGCGCCTCTCCGCGGTCCCTGTGGCGACTGCGCAGGCGACTGTTCAGGATGATGAAGCCTCTCCCGCCAGAGTCGGTCTGACGGGGCGAGTTCAGAGGGCTGACCTTGCATCTGTCAATCGCGAAACCGGCGAAGTTTCGCCGCGACGAGGCGCAACGGCGTCATCTGCCAGCGGCCGGATGACACAGATTTCCCTCTCAACCCTCGGGGGTGCACCGGGAGGCCCCGCCGCTGTTTCCGATACAGCGTATGTTGAAACTCCATTTATATATCCTGTTGCCCCTTCAAGCGGAACTATGGCTACATTTAGAAAGATTATGTTCCCCGATGGCGCACGGTTTAACCCGAACTCGAGAAACATCGAATGGACACCCACTCCATCTCAGGTGGGATTCCATCGGTTTGAGTTCCAGATTGTGGTTCAGGGCGGTGGTAGCAGGCCTGATGTGCAAGAGGTGCGGGGGCAGGGTGTGACCGTCCGGTCTACCTCCAAGATTGAATCTTTCCAGTTTACGGTGGTCGTACTGGAGTAACATGAAGACCGTTAGGATATTCCTCGCTTTTCTCATCGCATCTGCCGCGGCCATGGCGCAGAACCTTCAGATCGTCCACATGGACGGCGTGTACGATCTTGACAATGACGATCTTGTTGAATTCATCGCTTTTGAAGAGGCCCGTGAGACGGGCGGAACGGTGACGCGCATCGCTTATTACGAAATCGATGATCTCAGTTTCCCGCAACTTATTTGGAATTTTGACACGCCCGGACAGATTAATGGGCAGATTATCGGGGCCCGCCTTGCGGACTTGGATGGGAGCGGAACGCCTGAGCTCTTTATCGCCGCCAACGTGATTTCTGCGGACAACCCTGAATTCAGTCAGGCGGTCATCTATATCTACGATTGGATAGACGGCACTTTCTCCACTTCTCCGGCCCTCTCCTCGGCGATCTCCACACCGGAGAGCCGGC
The DNA here is from genome assembly GCA_001626655.1 of Fidelibacterota bacterium REDSEA-S14_B6. Taxonomy (GTDB): domain Bacteria; phylum Fidelibacterota; class Marinisomatia; order Marinisomatales; family S15-B10; genus S15-B10. The sequence continues at coordinate 15,359 of LUOC01000124.1, forward strand.
AGGCCGTCAGCAACGTCGATGTTATCGATCTTGAAGGTGACGGCAAAGACGAGGTGGCCATCGCCCTCACCGGTCCCGAAGCGATGGTTACCATCATCGGCGAACAGAACGGTGAGGAGCGAAGGTTCGGCGAAGTGCTGACATTTCTCCTTCAGGATTTTTCCACAAGCGCCGGAGACGTACACGTGGCGGGAGTCGACTTTGACAGGGACGGCCTGTCTGACCTCATCGCTTTCAGCCCGGAGCGAAACGTCCTTCGAATTCAGTCGTTTCTTAATTCGGGCGGCATTCTCGGGATCGGCCCCGGCCTCCTCCACAGAGTTCCGGGGATGTCAAATATACTCTCCAGATCTATCGCCCGCCTTAACTGGAACAACGACGCTACCGATGATCTCCTCATCCCATTTCAATCCGGGCATGTGGTCTCTCTCTCGCTAGATCAGCAAGGGATAGATGTTCGCGAGCTTGGGATCGAAGCCGGGCCTCTTTCTGATCTCAAGCATGCCGATTTTAACCACGACGGCATATTAGACCTTCTCCTTGTCAGCGGTCAGCAGGGCGTTATCACTGTCTCCTACGCCTCGCAGGATGATGTCCCTCCCCTCAATGAGTTCTTTTCCGTCGGCGCAGGAGAAGGGGGCGAAGGGGCGCAGATTTTTTCGGTGGTTCCGGAGATTGTGGACGATATATACCTTGGCACTGTCATCGCTGGTGGATGGACGGGGCAACAGAGTGAAATCTTCTACTTCGAGCTCGGCTCCGTTCCTGAGTATCCAGAAGAGATTCTCGTAGACACCTATATCCCGCAGGCGCGGTTGGAGGAGACGGTTGAGGAGATGCCTGTGATCCCTCCCGCCGAAGGGCAGCCCCTGCCGATAGGGATTCTCCCCACGTATGTATTGCCGATACACCAGACATTTGCCTACACCATCCCTGAGGAAGACGATAGGGAATTCTTCAGTTTCCGGTGGATCGATCCCCCGCCAAGAGGGATGTATTTTCACTACGAAACACGTTCCATCGAGTGGGTTCCCGATGAGATGCAGCTCGGCGCTTACCAGCTCTCCTTTCTGCTAAAGATGAAAGTGGGTGAAACGGTAGACATCCTGACGACTGATGAGGAAGGGGTAGTCACATATCAGGTTATCCCCGAGCTCGCTACCATTGAATCTCGATTCTGGATTTACGTGAATGACCCCCCAGCCATTGTATCCCACCCCGATCTGACGGAATTCGTGGCGGGCGACCCTTTCATTTATCAGGTCAACGCCACAGACAAAAACCAGGACGCCTTTCTCCGGTATACGCTGGAAAAGGCGCCGGAAGGGATGGCCATCGATCAGACTGGTCTTCTGGAATGGCAGACCGATGCGTCTCACATCAACATCTACGATGTGAGAATTGTCGCTTCAGACGGCTTCGACAGGGATGTCCAGAATCTTCAGCTCTATTCCCGGGGGCAGGTTGTTATTACATCTCTTCCTGAGCTGAGCGCCACAGTAGAGGAAGAATACAGCTACAAGGTAGATGTCCGAATGCCGGAGGATAAGCAGCATGAGCTGATCTATACGCTTGTCTATTCACCATACGGAATGATGGTGGACAATATGGGGCATATCACCTGGACGCCTCAAAGTACTCAGATCGACACCCAGCGGTTCGTCATTGCCGCAAACCATGGAATCGCTGTCGACACGCAGCGGGTCGCTCTCTTTGTTAACCATCCTGCTATACTCTCTTCCGTTCCCGAGCCGATGACAAAGATCGCCCTCAATGATACGTTCGACTTCCAACTGGTGGTCGATGATCCAAACGAGTTTGACGTTATCCGGTATGAGCCGATCTCCCTCCCGGACGGCATGAGGATTGATCCGTCAACCGGCCGTATGCTCTGGATCCCCACCGAAGCCAATCTCGATTTTTCCACCGCCGAGCTGGAAATCTCTGATGGCCACATGTCGCACGTTCAGTCTTACGACTTTTTCGTGAATGCGCCGATTCAGATTGTGTCCGAGCCTCCCACGCTGGGGGCGGTGGGTGAAGGATTCACCTACGAAATAGAAACGAAAGATCTCAATGAAGGGTCCCTCATGCCCTTCGCCAACGTAACGCCTGTCCACAGCACGGAAAACAGCACCGTATTCGCTGTTGAAATTGGTGATGACGTCTACCGTGAAAACATCGACCGCTATATCGGTGAGTTCAAGGCAAAGAAAACCATCCTCCTGGAACTGGAAGACGAAGAGCCGAAGTCCGATGACGAGGTGGAGGAAGAGGAGACCGTCTCCCGCATCAATCTTAAACGGTATGTTCAGGATGTTTTTTACGAAGACGACCAGCTGTTTGTCGTGGTCAATAGGGTCGGTGGGCGAACGGTCAAGATTAAGGACGTCCTGTGGCATTTCTTTGAAGGAAACAAAGGGAAGCCACCGAAGGTTCTGGTGAACCGCATCCCCTTTGTACGGTACACGCTACTAGACTTCCCGGACGGGATGTTTGTGGACGAACATACAGGCACCATTTCCTGGACGCCCAACACAAATCAGTATGACAGCCACATCGTCACCTATATGGTCTCTGACGGTTACACGAGAGATGAACAAAGTTTTGAGCTCTACATCAACCATCCTCCAACGATTATTTCTACGGCTCCGAAGGTCGCCCGTGTGGACGAGCTCTATAAATACAGAGTTGTCGTGGAGGACAAGAATGCCGACAGGAGTCTCTCTTTCGCCCTCTCCAAGGCGCCCAAAGGGATGCAGATCACACGGGATGGCCGAATTTCATGGAACCCCACACCGTCCCAGATTAACAGCAGGCTGTTTGCTGTAGAGGTGAGCGACGGCTATACAACAGATATTCAGGAGACGAGGCTCTTCGTCAACATCGGGCCGAATGTGCTGACACAGCCAAAGCCTGTGGCACTCACAAACTTCGAGTTCCGCTACAGAATGGTCGTGGAAGATCTCAACGGCGACGACGTTAAGCTGCGTTCTGTCAAGATACCGAAGTACGCCCGATTTGATCCTGAGACAGGGATGCTTCGATGGAAACCGAGAATGGCCCAGCGCGGCGTCAACGACATTGTTCTGGCGGCCGTGGATGACCGCGGAGCAGCCACATCACATGAATTCCAGGTTCACGTTTTTGAAGACCCCTCTTCCCAGCAGTTTGTCTCAACAAGCTGGCCACTACTGCTCGCCTTTGTCGGAACGATGTTTGTTGGCGTCGCCGCCCTGAACTAGGCTTCAGAAGAGCGCTCGCAGAGCCTCTCTCAACAGAACCTCCCCTTCATCGAGCCACACTGTCTCCACCGGTACGGCCAAGATTGAATCATCTTTCCCCTCCGATCTGGGGAGTTTCACCCAATCTTTTTCCGTTGTTACGAGAGTGTCTCCATTTCTTTTTTCGAGCAGTTTCTTCAAGTCGTTCATGTCGCTCTCATCATAGATGTGGTGATCCCGGAACTTCTGAAACGCAACAATATCCGCTCCCAGTTGACGCAAGGTAGGGCGAAAAGAGTCCGGATCACCGATTCCGCAAAAGGCGACAACCTTTCGCCCTTTCAGATTCTCTGTCTCTCGAGGTCGGAGACTGCTTTTCATTATTTTTCTCGCGTGGCGGGCGATCTTCCGATGAACCGCCGGCACTGTGCTCTCCCCATCGGTCTTAGTCAGAACAACTATGTCTGCCCTTCTCACTGACCATGTCGGCTCCCGCAATCGGCCGTAGGGGAGCATTCGATAGTTCTCCGCCCGCTCCCGGCTGTTAATAAGGACAACGTCGAGGTTGCGCTCCACAGCACGATGCTGAAAGGCGTCATCCAGGATTATCATGTCCACACCGAACTGCTCCACTGCTACCATGCCGCCGCGAAACCGCTGTTCGTCCACCACAACAGGGACCGTAGGAAGCCGTTTCGCCATCAGCAACGGCTCATCTCCCGCCTCTTCCCACGGAACCAACGTTCCCTTACCATCGGAGACGATGACAGTTCCTGTTGTCGTCCGTCCATACCCCCTGCTCACGATGGCCGGTCTTTTCCCCATGCTCAGAGCCGTTTCAGCGATCGAAATGACCGTCGGTGTCTTGCCGGTCCCGCCCAAAGTGATGTTCCCTACGCTTACCACAGGGACGGGGAGACGGTGCGTCACGAAGAAACCGACTCTGTAGAAAATCTCTCTCCAGAGTGTTAACCCCCAGTAGAACAGCGCCAGAGGAAACAGCAGGAATCTAAATCTCTCTGTTAATCCAGGCATCCGCTTCCTTTTGCGCTTCGTTCATAGCATCTCGCAACATCTTTTCCAGCTCTTTTCCTTCACTAATTGCGCCCGCATCAATCGGTTCACCTAATACATTGACCACACGGCCGCCTGCGCTTTTCACAGAACCTTCCTTCACCACGTACTCCGGACCTCGGGGACCGTCCGGCGTGATGAACACCCTTCCCTTTTCCTCCAGCGCTTGGAGCAACTGTCTGTACGCTTGCCTCCCGCCTCGGCTGCTTGATCCCCTCATCATTGACCATCCCAGTTTTGTTGCGATTCGAGAAATAATTTCAGCGTCCTCGTGAAGCCCGGCAAGGGCATGGCTGCCTTCACGCCACCACCGAAACACCGGAAACAGCAGCCGTCCGTGCCAGCAGCATATCAACACTGGACGTCCCGTCGATAGAACTTCGCCCCACCGCTGACCGTTCAACACCGTCTGTCTGTTGAGAAAAAACACTGCTCTCAGGAACCACCGTCCCAAGAAAGCTGACATCACTACCTTCAGCCGTGACATGTCGCCGGCATTATCCCAGTGGATCGAGAATCAGTTGGGCAACCCTTGTGGATGCGCCCGGGCTGCCCAGTTTCGCTCTAACTGTACTCAGTTCTGTTCTTGTTTTCGCAAGCTCGTCATCACTCTCCAGCCAGTGCCTGACCTCTGCATAAATTCGCTCTGATGTTGCATCCCCCTGAAGCAGTTCAGGCAATACCTGTTTTCCGGCTATAAGATTGGCCATGGAGGCGTAGTCGACTTTCGACACTTTTTTCGCAATCCGCCAACTCAATGGGTTCATTCTGTAAATAACAACACTGGGAACACCGTAAACGGCCGCCTGTAGAGAAACTGTCCCCGAGCTGACAATTCCCACGGTGCTGTACTCAAGGGCAGACTCCGGCGCGTCTCTCTCGACAGTGATGGACGTTGACTCGATCGAAGGTATGGTCACACCCCGGGCCTGTCCAATCACCGCACGCCCACCAAGCTCACCCACCAACCGTTCCGCTGCCGAAACCATCACGGCGAGATGTCTGTTCACCTCCTGCTGCCTGCTTCCTGGCATCAGCGCGAGCACCGGAGACTCGGCCAGTACTCCATGTTTGTCGAAGAACTTTCGTCGAGACATAACCGCTTCACCCTCATCCATGAACGGATGTCCAACAAAACGCGCTTCCACGCCATGTTCCCTGTACCACTCCTCTTCAAAGGGGAATATGCAGATCATTTGATCAACGCACTCTTGAATGATGGATATCCGCCTCTCCTTCCACGCCCACAGCTGGGGACTGATGTAATACGTTACAGGAATGTCCCGTTTTTTCAGCTCTCTCGCCAGTCTCAAGTTGAAACCGGGATAGTCGATTAGGATTGCCCGGGCCGGTTTTCTCTTGTCTATTTCAGCCAGCAGGCGGTTAAAGGTGTTCCTTAGGAAACGGTAATGAAGAACAACTTCAAAGAATCCCATAACGGCCATTCGATCGGCGTGCTCAACAAGTTCCACTCCCGCTTGAGACAGTCGGTTCCCGCCGATACCAAAAAAGGAGACTCCTTTTTGGAGACTCTTCATTTCTCGGACCACCGCCGCCCCGTGGCGATCCCCGGACGCCTCGCCCGCAACGATCAGTATCTCTTTCGCTGAAGACATCTATCAGCCGGAAATCAATTTCCAGACCAGAATCAGAATAATTGATGCACTCAGTGTCTGGAGGCTCCGCCGTTCTGTTCTGAACGTCTTCTTCCATGTCCGCGGATCTGATTCCAATCTGCCGCTCCAGGGTGACAGCCGCGGGAACAGCCTCGGCACTGAATCGAGGTATTGACTGTAGGGGCGTCCGAACTTTCTGTGGAGCGTCTCCTCCTCAAGCGAAATAATCAGCCCGTACTGAATGACGAAAAAAGCGAGCGTAATGCCGAGAAGAAGCCACACTCTGTCGCCACCCGCAAACAGGACGATACCGGCGTAAATGACAATGTTCCCCAAGTAGAGTGGATTCCGGACGTAAGCGTAGGGGCCATCGGTGCAGAGCATTGGAGCGCCTACTTTTCGTGTCCGTGTCGCACTGCCTGCATACCTTACGCCGTTCAGCCTGATCAGCTCACCGAGGATTATAAGGACAGTTCCAACGGCGCTCAGAACGCCTCCCGGCGACGAGTAATAGATAATGGCTAGGGCAAGGGGGATGGGTGTGTAGCTTCTGTTCTTGAAGAAGAACTGACGAATATCCATATCAGGCTTGAGGACCGGCGATCAGTTCAACCGATGTCCTGCTCAATTTTTTCCTGAATCAGTAGGGCGAGCCTCAGCGCCTCGCGGCCGTCATCACCGGAGACGATCGGCGCCGTTTTCCCTTCAATCGCATCGATGAAATTCTCCAGCTCCAGTGCGAGGGCATTGATCTTCTGCTGCTTCGGTTTTTCATAAACAATTTTCCGGTGGCGGCCGTTTCGCTCCAGCGGAGCGGAGATCAGAGCGTCCGGATCCTCCTTGTCGGCGTCCAGCACTTTATAGACCTCGGTCAGTCCTAGAAGGAAATCTATGGTGATATAGACATCGCGCTCGAACAGCCGGAGCTTTCTCACATAGTCCTTCGCCACGCGGCTCGAGGTGATGTTAGCGACACACCCGTTCTCGAACCAGACTCTTGCATTGGCAATGTCCACCGATTCTGTCATGATTGAAACACCAGTGGCGGAGACCCTTTTCACGGGCGAGTCAACGAGGGAAAGGATGACGTCCAAGTCGTGGATCATGAGGTCAAGCACCACAGGGACTTCCGTCCCTCTCACTCGGTAAGGGGCGAGACGGTGCGTCTCAATGTATCTCGGCTCGAGCGGAATGTTTGCTTCCTTCAAGGTCAACACCGCCGGATTGAGCCGCTCCACATGTCCCACCTGCAACACTTTCCCTTCTTGAGCAGCGAGCTCCACCAACCGGTCAGCTTCCTCAAGGGTTGAACAGATTGGCTTTTCCATAAATAGGTGTTTCCCCTGTTCGAGGCACGCTTTCCCAACGGAGAAATGGTCCGATGTGGGGACAGCCACAATGACGGCATCGCTTGCGCTGAGCAGCTCATCGAGAGAGGAAAATCGGTTTGCGTTCGTCTCTTTCGAAATACGCTGAGCTGTGTCATTGTTACTGTCGACAAAGCCCGAACAGTCCGCGGTCTTATGCTGAATTACATTTCTCAGGTGGCGTTCTCCAAGATGCCCTGTGCCGACAACACCGACCGCTACTCGTGATTTGGATTTGCTCATAGTGGTGACTCGAGGGCGAATATAGAGACGATTCCACGATTTGCCGAGGAGGAAACTGACCAGCCCACGAAGGCAAATTGTCTTGCCTTTTTTGCCAGATATGGTCATATTCGCGACTAGTAGCTACGTCCGAGGTAGACTAAACCGAAACAGATGAATATCAATTCGTTTATCAGTGCGTTTGTCATTGTTGTGGCCCTCGCCGGCTTTGGTGCGGCCATGACCGCCGGGGAGTACCGTCTTGCCCTCGCTTCTGTGACGGGGGGACTTTTTCTCTGGCTCGCCTTCCTCAGTGTAACGAAGGTGAAGAACAGCGCCCTGCCTCTGGTCGTAACTCTGTCGGGTCTTCTCGTTGGCATATCCCTATTTCTGGACAGCGCCGTGGAGCAGAATATGTGGGGGGGCTATCAGGTTCAACCTGATGCGGCACTTTTCTCCTTAGTACTTCTTCTGCTTGCCATGACTCCGGGGCTCCTTCTTTTCTACTATAGGGGAGCAAGCGACACTCCGACTTCTGCTCCGGTGGCGGCCCCGGCTCAGACCGTGCCTATCGGTGCCGCGCCTCAGCCAGAACCGGCTGAGCTGGATCCCTCCACCATGTGGAATCCGGAAGAATATGAAATTGAGTACGACCCTGAAATGATGGCCGCCTATTATGAAGCTTACGAGGAGAGTGAGGAAGAAGAATAGCCCTTCCGAACTACTGAACCCCCATTTACCTAAAAAGGGCAACAATGACGTCGCCCTTTCTTATTTTCTGCCAAACCATGGGCGAACTTCTTCTCGGCACGCAAGGGTGGAGTTACGATGACTGGACAGGAAACTTTTACCCGCCCGATCTTCCACGAAACAGACGTCTCGCTCACTACAGCTCTGTCTACAGCAGCGTGGAGATCGACAGTACTTTCTACGCCATCCCCCGCAGGACAACCGTCGAAAATTGGGCCCGGCAGGTGCCGGACGACTTCATCTTTTCGGTGAAAGTGCCGAAGGTGATCACTCACGAAAAGGTTCTTGAGGATTGTGACACTGAGTTGGAAACGTTTCTCGATCATATCTCGCTCATGGGCGACAAACTTGGAGTAGTCCTGTTTCAGTTCGGCTACGGATTTAAGCCGGAGAAGCATGAAGTTCTCGTACCGTTTATCGAAAGATTGCCGGACGGTTTCAACTTTGCTGTGGAGGTCCGGAACAGGAAATGGCTCTTCGATGACTTTTTCAACCTCCTGTGTCAGAACAATGTCGCCCTGGCACAGATCGACCATCCGTGGTTCCCCCGCCTCCCCGAAACAACCGCGGACTTTGCCTATATCAGGTGGCTCGGCGATCGGAAGAAGATTGAATCTGACTTTACGCACATCCGATTTGATCGCTCGAAGGAATACGAATGGTGGGCGGAGACGATCAAGAACGCGCTCCCCAATATCAAGAAACTCTATGCCTACATGAATAACCACTATGCGGGGCACTCTCCGACGAGCCTGTCACAGTTCCGGGAAATCTACGACCGGCTCAATCTAGATTCGTGAACAGCCTAACGCGACTCCTCGGCATCACCGATAAGGAGCGGAGCCGATGCTTAAGCATGGCGCTTCTATTCTTTCTCCTCATGGTTGGGTGGGGATTCGGCCGGGCCGGCAGAGACGCCTTCTTCATTGTTGAGGCGGGGCCCGAAAAGCTCCCCTACATGTATATTATCAACGCTGTTCTCATGGTCGCCTTTTCAGCCCTTTACGCGAAAGTGGTGGATCGGCTCCGCAGGCATAGTTTCCTCATCTATCAGCTCATCGGTTTCGCCGCCGCTGTTATCGCCTTGCGGCTCCTCGTCCCCTTCCGTTTCGGCTGGATGCCCTACGCCATTTTCAGTCTGTCGGAGGTGATAACACTTTTCTTCTTTATGCACTTCTGGACGTATGCCAACGACATTTTCGATCCCAGGGAGGGGAAACGGATATTCCCGCTCGTAGGCGGCGCCGGACTCATGGGCAATGTCCTCGGAAGCGCTCTCACCAAACCTGTGGTGGAGTTGACCGGCACCGTGGACCTCCTCGTTGTCTGGGTTGCCACGATGCTCATCTCCATCCCTGCCACACTGTTTGTAAACCGGTCGGCAGAGGCGGCGGACCTCGGCGCCGCGGAGAGCAGCGGCGAAGAGCGGCTGTCATTCAGGGAAAGTGTCGCATCCGTCTGGTCAATCAAGCTTATACGAACATTGACGTTCCTCTCTCTCCCCATGTGGCTGACAGTCTATTTCGTCGATTTTCAATTCTTCCTCGCCATGGATGAGGTGTTCACAGATCAGGATGCCCTCTCCGGCTTCCTCGGGATATTCAACGGAATCACCTCTCTGCTCGGTTTCGCCATACAGATGTTTATCACCACACGACTCATCAAGAGATTCGGCGTCGGCACGGCAGTGCTCGCTCATCCTCTGGCCGTCACCTTGGGCTCTATTGGGCTTGTTGTCCGAAGTTTTCTTCCTGTGGCGGCGCCCCGCCTTTTCAGCTTCAGGGGGATGTCCGCGGTATTTGCCAAGTTCAGCGACAACGCCCTTTTTTATTCCGTGGGCGAGTCCGCCACGCAGCTTCTCTACAACGCAGTCCCTGAAGAGAAGCGGGGCCAGAGCAGAGCCTTTGTTGCAGGAACTGTGGAGCCACTCTTCACCGCAGTGGCGGGCGCGGCCCTTATCGTATTCACGGTCATAGCTCTACCTGTTCAGGTTCTGGCAGTGGTTACGCTCCTAGTTTCTCTGATATGGGTTTTCCTCACCAGAAAGGTGAAGTCCGATTACATCTCGGCCCTCGTAAACAACCTCAGTTCCCTCGACATCGATATTCAATCCGCTGCCTTTGCCGAACTGTCCCGCCACACCGACAGCTCCTCCATGGAGATACTGACAGAGGCGGCGAAATCTTCCGATTCGGTTGTGGCCCGTTTCGCTCTTGATCTGATTCGAGATTCAGGGTCAGACGACGCAGCTAAAGCACTCCTGAGTGACATCGACACTTTCAATCAAAAGATTCTCCCCCACGCCATAGAAACACTGTCGGAGATGGAGTGTGCCTATCTGCTCCCAGAAGTGGAGCCGCTTCTCAACTCATCAAACAGCGACGTCCGGTGCGCCGCCGTCCGAGCGGTGACTGCCGCCGAAACACCAGGCCGGCATCTCCTGCTTGAGCCGTTCCTCACCGATCCCGATCTCACCGTCCGTGAAGAAGTTATCGGTTCACTCTATCTATCCGGTGATGACCATCTTGTCTCGAGCGCCAAAAAAGCGATCAGTAAACTGAAGGAGAGCGACAGACAGGAAGACGGCATCACAGCTGTCCGTATCATGGGAAAGACAGGGGATGGCTTGTTCGTCACTGACCTTGTCCAGTTGCTCGCCTCTTCGGACCGAGCGGTGGTGAAGGCGGCAGTGGAATCTCTGGGGGATATCCGGACGGAGAAGGCCGCATTGCCCCTGCTTAACCTGATGGCCGACGAAACTGTCGGTCCTGCGGCAGAGGCATCGCTAGTAAAGATCGGCACTGCGGCAATCCCTGACTTCCTGGAACGGATGAACGGAGACTCAGCGTCAAACCGGGCAACGGTGCGGTGTCTCGCCGAAATAAGAATGGAGTCCCACGCTGATGATCTGTCTGAGGAGGATGCGTTCAAACCTGCGGCTCTGTTTCTTGCTCACGAATGCACCATGCTTCAGAAGATGATCGCCTCAGACAGAACGCTGAAAGGTCTTGAAGAGACAGGAGCTCTCACCCTGCTCAGGGATGCTCTCTCCGATGAAATCGCCTCCGCCGAGGAGAGCCTTCTCAACTGCCTTCAACTGCTGGCGGACCCAAGCACGGTTCGTGCCGGTATCTCCAGCCTCCGGAGCGGCGTCCCCAGGACCATGGCAGAAGGGTTGGAAGTGCTGGAGGGGAGCTGTCCGGAGGGGCGGGAAGTTGTCCGAATCCTGGAAAAAATCCACTTCCCTGATGGCGAGGCTGAAACTGAAATGACAGTGGCGGAGGTTGTGTCTCATCTCCTGGGGCACGCCTCAAAAATGTGGACAAAGGCGTGTGCCCTCTATCTCTCCGGAGAAATGAGGTTGGACGTTTTGGGTGTGATTAGGAAACTTTCAGATGGTGGCAGTGTCTGGCTCCAGGCCAACAGGGGGCTGGCGCTCAAAAGAATTCAGCAACATGAACAACTTACAGAGGAGGAAAAGAGTATGGCCCTGAACATGGAACGAATGCTCTTTCTCAGAAGCGTGCCGCTCTTCCGCGATCTCAGCGGAAATGATCTATCCATCGTTAACGACATCGCCGCCGAAAGGGCGTTCAGTAAAGATGACCTCGTGGTTGAGGAGGGGAGCGCCGGCGACTCCCTCTACATCATTCTTGACGGCAGTATGCGTGTGGTTAAAGGGAAAGAGGGAGGAACAACACTGGCTGTGCTCCAGGAGAGGGAAGCCTTTGGCGAGATGGCGATTCTCGATGATGAGCCCCGCTCCGCCACCGTGGAAGCACAGACAGATGGTCGGCTCCTCGAAATCAGACAGGCCGACTTTCAGCGGCTCTTGGTGGCCCGACCCCGGATGGCCCTTGCCCTATTCCGTACCTTGAGCCAGCGCCTCAGAGAGACAGGTGAGAAGCTGGTCGGCGGCGCCAGTGACTGAGGGATGAAGGTTGGAAATGTGTTAGGGGTTGAGTGTTAGGAGTTAGGTGTTGAACGCTAAACATTTAGAGCTGCGCCGGCGACGACGCGATCAAGAATCGCTGCCCCAACGTCTAACGTCTTCCGTTCATTCCATGTCCCACTTAATCCCAACAGTAGGATAGACCTGCCACCCCTCTTTAGGCAGGAAGTTCTGCGAAATCCTCGCCTCTCCCCCGATGTATATCTTAGGCGCCATTTCGTACCACAATTGCGGCTGCGATAGGACCACCACTTCCTTCCCCTCCTCGCCTCTCTTGTCCTGGGACCAGATGTCCATGAATCCGGTGATGTGAGCTTTTCCTTTGAGAAAAGGGAGAAAATAGACAAAGGTAAGCTGCCCGTCATGGCCGGACGAGCCGTAGGCAGAGCGGTAGAGCAGTTCGGCGGAGATAGTGGCAAAGCCGAGGTTTGCGGAGTGCGTAAATCCCGCCAGCCAGATGTGCCCAAGCGGGCCCCACGGCGCTACGCCATCATTAAACTGAACTGTCGCCGACAGCCCTTCCTTAAACGGAAGTTTGAAATAGCGGGCGAACTCCCAGTAACCGAGTGAGGCGCTCCTGTTCCCGGGCTGATTGTAGTCAAAATCGACAAACCAGAATGTCGCCCCCTTCTCATCAGGGCGGAACATTTCGAGTGTTGATGTAAAGTACTGTCGGTCTGAAGCTGCGTCGTAGTGGAGCTGAAGGTTCTGTCCTATGACCAGGGTGGTGAAAGCGATGCCAGACAAAAGGAGGGTGCGAAAAGATCGCCGCATATTTTTATTCCTGACTTGGTTTAGGTGAAAACTCTATCGCCGCTCAATCACCCCGCAGGCGAGGCGTGCCCCGCCGGCGCCCCCCTTCTGGCCTGTCGTCCCCAAATCAGGATCGACATGAACAATAATGGCGCTGCCGTTATCATCGAACAGGGTGAGCGGCCCATCTGAGATCGTTACTCTGCTGGTGCGGTGTTCGAACTTGGCGACTCCGTTATCGTCCGCCACAAGGTTCGGCAGGTCGCCCATGTGGAACGGGTGGTTCGCGTCCGGATTGGACATGCCGTAGGGGCCGGGGTCGAGGTGGCCACCCGCTGCACCGAAGTTCGGCTCGCACGTTCCGTTCTCATGGATGTGGCATCCGTGGACCGAGCCCGGCTCAAGTCCCGAAACCTCCACGGTAACGAGAACCGTCGGCACCACACCGTCACTGCTCTGAACTATTTCCATATGACCGGAGACGCCGGACCCCTCCGCCCCGGAGATCGTCGCAGTGGCGCGGTACAGTTCAGGCTTCTTCGCACAGCCGGAGACAAGAACCAAGAGTCCAAGAACAAAGAACCAAGTGTGTCTGTTTTTCATTTTACCTGTGCCTCATGAATGGTGGGAAGTTTAGGGCACTCTCCTCACTGAAGGAAGGGTAAATTCCCGTTGAGATGAAAATCGGTTCCGTTCAGATCGGTTCACCGGTGCTCCTCGCTCCCATGGCCGGCGTCACCGACTACGCCTTTCGCATTCTCTGTAAAGAGATGGGCGCTGGCGTGGTCTACTCCGAGTTCGTCTCCGCCGACGGCATCATTCGGGAAAATCAGAAGACGCTGGACCTTATTCGCTTCCAGGAAGAAGAGCGCCCCATCGGCATCCAGATTTTCGGGAGCTCGCCAAAAGTTATGAGCGGAGCGGCGCAGTACGTTGCTGATAACTTCCAGCCCGATATTCTCGACATCAACTACGGCTGTCCCGTCCCCAAGGTGACGAAGCGAGGCGCCGGCTCGGCGGCCCTGAAGGACCTCTGCCTCATGGACGAGATCACCGCCGCCGTGGTGGAGGCCGTTCCTGAACTCCCGGTGACGGTGAAGATGCGTGCCGGATGGAACAACAGTTCAATTGTCGTTCCCGAGGCTGGGGAGCGCCTGGAAAAGATCGGCGTGAAGGCCATCGCTCTCCATCCTCGCACCACCGTTCAGTCATACACGGGCAAGGCAGACTGGACACTCATCCGTGAACTGAAACAGGCCGTCTCCATTCCGGTCATTGGCAACGGCGACGTCTCCACGCCGGAGCGGGTGGTGGAGATGTTCGAGGAGACAGGCTGTGACGCCGTGATGGTGGGGCGCGGCGCTCTCGGCAATCCGTGGTTCTTCAAGCAGGCCTTATCCGCCATTGGACAGGCGCGCTTGCCTGACCTTCCATCAATCGCCGAAAGGATAGAAATGTGCCGCCGGCACTTCGCTCTGCTTCTAGAAGACAGGGGAGAACGGTGGGGGATGAACCTGATGCGGAAGCATTTTGGGTGGTATATCCGGGGCTTCCCCGGCGCCGCTGCCGTTCGCCAGAACCTTGTGACGGCTGAAGGGGTCAGAGACATGAAGCGGGAGCTAGATCAGCTCCGGACCGTGCATGCCGCTGAATTTCTGCAGGCTGTCGCAGACTAGGTAACCGGCCGCCTCTCTCTACTTACACCCCTCCTTGAGAAGCGGATACACCCCCTGGAAGCCTGTTGTTTCTATGGAGAAAATCCTCGGGCCTCCCTCGGCAAATACAAATAGGTGTATATAGACCTCCAGCAACACGTCAATAAAATCACTGCTCTCTCCAAAAAGCATATAGCCCCCTGCCGCCGCCCCGGTATAGCCGAATTCAAACGCTCGCTCATCGGTCGTCACTGACACCCATCGATACCAGCTGGGATGATCTTGGTTTGCCTCGCCCCCCTTGTCTCCCCAAACATATTCACCCATACTCATGTTGGACGATTGAAAGCCTGCCGGTGCGACGTACATCCATACGCTCAATTCTGACTTGTTGCCATAACTAAAGCAGTTCACGCTAAGTCCTACCGTTTCGTGACTGTCGTCCTCCCGGGGATGGAGGGAAACATCGCTTGTATATATCACACCGGCCGAATACATCCCTCCTCTCTCATTCCATCCCCAGTTGGCCCGCGGCTTGGTATATAAGTTTACTTTCTTAGAATCCGATGCAAGCTCCCTGTTTCGCTTTATCGAGAGTTGAGAAATCTCATTCTTGATCTTGTTATGCTCCTGTTCTATTTCACTAAGTTGCTTCTCCAACTCTGGGATAACTGTGCTGTATATTGAATCTATCCTGGCCTGATTGGTTGTCCTTATTTGCTGTAGCGCTGCATATTCTTTGGCCGACAGCTTGCTCATGCTATCATCCATGAGTTTGTTAAAGGCCTTGTCTCTTTCAGCGCCGAGCCTGTAAGCCTCTCTCTTGCTTTTCTGGGTTTGACTTCTCACTTCTCTCTCATGCTCAGACTTAATGATCTCAAGCTTTTTCAGTGAATCAATTTCTGCTTGAATGCCTGTCTGTCCCGATGAGGCTCCAACCAGAACGAAAAAAAGAACGGCCTGTAAACGGATAAACTGGTTCATACGAGGGGCTCTTTCCATCTGTTAAGTGGTTGTTTTTGTCAAGCTGAGTCTACTCCAAGAATGGTTCTCTGGTGAGCATACGGCTGGGCCCACTGCCGCTTTTCATCGATTCACAACGACCCTGTGATCTCCAGCAAAACCGCCAGAAACTCAATAGCGGCCATTTCCTTCACATTGGGGAATATCTTTTCAGTAAGAGAGCCATCTCCGGGACCGATTTCCAAAATTGAATCATCCTTTTGCGGTCCCACTGTACGGACAATCCGATCCAAAAGGTTGGTGTCTGTGAGGAAGTTTTGACCCCACTTTTTTCGAAATGGATGATCTGTTTTATTCAATTTATATCCAAGCGATCTAAGGGACTTTTGATCCGTTCAAATGCAATTTTGGAAATATGGGTATAAATCTGAGTTGTTTCTAATCTTTTGTGACCCAATAACTCTTGAATAAAACGAATATCAGTACCATTCTCCAATAAGTGAGTTGCAAAACTATGCCGTAAAGTATGGACGGTGGCATGTTTCTTTATGCCAGCTTTTTTTACAGCTTTTTTCATGATTGCCTGTACAGAACTGGGACTGTACTTGCCGCCCTTTTGGCCTTCAAACACAAATTCTTTGGGTCGATATTCACCATAATATTGATTTAATACTTTTTTCAGTGATTGTGATAAAACTGACTGTCTATCCTTTCTTCCCTTACCTTGTTTTACAGTGATTAAACCTCGATCAAAGTCAATATCTTTTATTTGAAGAGATAACAATTCATTTAATCGAAGACCGGACGAATAAATAGTCATCAAAATGGCTTTATGCTTTAGATTGGTGATCCCATTAAATATTTTGGCTACTTCTGATTCTGACAATACAACCGGTATTTTTTCTTCCTTTCGAAAACGAACTTGTAGAGAATCGGGTATATCACGATTTAAAATATCTGTATAAATAAATTTTAGGGATGCGATCGTTTGCTTCATGGATGAGATGGATCGTTTTTCTGATTGCTTTAAATGATATAAATATTTTTCAACGCATTCATCATTAACCTGTGTAACTTTTTCTGTAATAAGCCAATTCGCAAAATGATTTATGGCTGACAAATAGGATGCGATCGTTTGTTCGCTGTAATTTCTAATACGAAGTTTTTGTTTGGCTTTTTTTAATAAATCTGCTTTTAACATAAATATGCGGTTAAAACATAGTTCTAAACTAAAGAGTAAACCTGCTAAACGCAATAATTGGGTTTAGCAAGATGTTGTGTGTAATTATAACGAACTCAACCATTTTCATTTAATTTTATGCAAAACCAACAGATTAAAGCAGTCCTTAAGAAAAACTTTTCGAACGATGAGTTAATCAAGGTCGTTGAACTAAAGGGTGGCGTTTCTCATAATGTTTCGTTACTGACAACTAAGACCATCAATGGGAAGCAAAGAACCCTCGTTTTGAAGTGTTTTGAAGGATTTGAGTGGAAAAATGCCGCTAATCATAATTCGAAGCGAGAGTTTGAAATTCTTCAGTATCTCAAAGAAAAGGGATTTAAAGTGCCCAAAACCTATTCTTTTGACAACTCATTAGCCATTCTCTCAACCCCATATTTTATAATGGATTTCGTTGAAGGGGACACTGAAACAGAATTGAACTCATCGCCAGAAAGAGTTAGAACAATGGCTCTTTTTTTAGCCTCACTTCATAAGCTAAATACCAAAGGTTTCGCACATCTTCAAATAGAGAGTTTAGAATCACCATTAGAAGGATGCTTTGAGTTTTTACCAAAAATAACTGGAATCGATAACTATAAGCAACTAGTTCAGAAGTTAGAATCCTTTAAAATGCAAGAAAACACCAAATTGGTTTTAAATCATGGTGATTTTTGGCCTAATAATATCATTTGGAAAGATAGAGAGATTGCCGCTGTTATTGATTGGGAAGATGCTTCTATAGGTGACCCAATGGCTGATTTTGCAACAGCCCGTATAGAGCTTTTCTGTATGTATGGGAAAGATGTTACTGATTTATTTTCAGAAGAATATCTAACCGAATCGAAATTTGATACAGGAAGTTTACCCATTTGGGAAGCAGAATAAATTAAAACGACTAGAAGCGACAACAATTTATTTGAATAATACGATAAACAATTTTCTTTTAAACTAACCTGAAATAACAGAGTTGAAAAGAAGAAAAAAAATACACACAACAACACCTATACGCAATGCCCTTCGGGACACTGCGCATAGCCAAACCGTTGCAAGCAAAAGGAATTAAAATGAAATTTCGAGAAGCAAATAGAAACGATATCTTTGAAATTGTAAAAATGATAGCACATGACAAGCTTGGTAAATTAAGAGAAGATTTTAGAGACCCATTGCCGGATAAATATTATGCTGCCTTTGATAACATCCATAAGGATGACAATCAGGAATTAATAGTGCTTGAAAATGATAAAAGAGAAATAATTGAACCCCTCTCACGGCTTCTTCACCCACATCAAATCGATGACCACGGCACCATGATCCGAGGGGAATTGCCGCTCTTCTCTCGAGATTACATCATCTTCCCACACGTGGGGCAGTACATATCCTGAAACGGGGCGCAATGTCCAACCGCTGCCTTTGTCCGGATTTTTTATATAGAGTCTGTCAATCCGATCGAAGGATTGTGCCGTTCCCGTTTCTCCCGGCTGTGGACCTCGATACATGGGGGACCAAGTAATCCCCGGGTGCTGCACAGGGTTGGGATGGACAGTCCTGTATGTATCCTCAAAACCGTGATCGATCATGGCTTTACTCACGGGCAAAGGGAGGTTTCGCCGATGTTTAAAAACCCGTTCCGTATCCAAGGTCCAATCCAAGTGGGATGGGCAATTCCAATCACCGCCCACCAGCAATGGAATATCCACAGACAGATGCCCTTCATCTTTGATATGGGCAAGGAGCGCCTCCACCTCTTTCAGGCGGTTCGACCGCTCCGTTTCTGCGGCCCGTAGCTGGGTATCATCCATGGTGGGGTTATCGCGAATTTCATATCCGATGAATGCACGGTAGTCCAGCCAAATGCTCCATGCAATAAACTCACGCTGTTGTGCATCTTTCAGGCGGGCACCCACCCCATGCCATTTATCATGGAAATATTCTGTATCAATCTCAAGTGGGGTCAGCACGCACAAATGGGTGCTCTCACCCTGGTACTGATTCCAGCCCAGTTCACCGGCGAGCCACGCGCCTAGATGGGGCCTGTCGTCCTTAATATCGTAGCTTTCTTGCAGTAGAACGATATCCGGATTTTCACTGCGGATGACCGCCAGGGCTTTTTCTGCACCTTGGTTTACATCGTTTCCGCCACGGAGGACATTCCAAACCATGACCCGCAATCCATCACGAGGTGGGTTTGGTGAATCATTTTCCGCAAAAGAGATTGAAGTTAATATGAAGAAAAGAATTCCAATCCGGAAGTGGGATAAAATGTTTTTCATGCTCAACTCCATTTATATAATCAAAACCACCCCAACTCTTTTAACTAACCCTGATTGCGTTACACATCCTCCCCTCCTTATCTAAGGAGGGGAGTGCCGACTGCCAGTCTATGCACGACTGGCTGGACAGGGGTGGTTAATTATCAATCGGTTGCCGATCTCTAGTTCCCGATTTCATTCTTCGTTAAGGATAGAGCCGTTAGATAGGATTTTTCAATATCCTTCAGTTGGCGGGTGTACATATTCCCATAGAGGTTCGCCTGAGAGAGCAGTCCATAAAAGGCGTTCGACATATAATAGGAGCGGTTGAACTTGTATTGATTGAGTGTCCGGCTTCCGTAGAATGCGCCATCAAAGGAGTGGTAATTAAAGCTGATTCGAAACTCCTCCAATATCGTGTTCCGGAACCCAATATTAAAATGGTCTATTTCTGTGGATGTGGCATAATTACGATCCTTCTGGTGATTGTACATCTCCAGCAGAATATTTTTTAGTTCCACATTTTTGATGAGCTCGAACGCACCCGTGGAAATCAACTGGTTAAAGATGCCGTCCTGTGGAAAGAATGAAAAACCTACCTCAATATCCAACAGCTTATTCAATATTTCAGGATCGGTATAGATGGTGTGATTTTGATCAATATCGCTTTGAATCTCTGTAATGAGCTGGTCCGATTGATACAACGTTTCAAGAAGTTTGTTGATCTGGTCGATGTCCATCTCCAGTGTATTGCTTAGATCGTGTAAATACTGGTCTTTCTTTTGTTCATTCTCATTCTCGGTCTGCTGGCCTTCAGCATAGAAGGATAAGCCGATGCCCAAGAAAACGGCTATAAATTCGATCCCCCCTCTGGTTAAGATATTTTTCATGTTGTCCTCCATTGTTTAATTCGCCATCATCTCCTGCCGGACCAGCTCCACGGGGATATGCCCCGCCCTGTTGAACTGATCCAAGAACTCCTTCAGCCTGAATTCCTTCCCCTCCGTTTCTAATTTTTCCGCATACTGTGTCATGAGGTTTTCGATGAGGTATTTTCCTGTGATGTAACAGGTGCCATACCCGGGTTGACGGAGATAGAGGTGCTGCTCAAACTGAAGCAGGTGAGGCTCCCGTTCCATCCATCCCCGAGGCGTCCATTTCACATGAACCTGCCCCGCCTCCGCCATGGTCATGATGTTGGCGTGGGCGTACAGGGACCCCAATCCCCGTGCTGCCCGCTGGGCCAGCATGATCCAGACAATCTCCCGTGACCGGGGACTGTCGTCGTAGAGTCCGGCATGCATGAACATCTCCTCCACGGCGGTGGCAATCCCCTCACTCTTGGAGTCATACATATTATAAAGGGACGGTTCCCGGCGAATGGGGTTGGGGTGGGGGTTGTCCCGAACTTCCGCCAGATCGAACCAGTGATAAAAGTGGGAGTAGAGAGGCAGGGGGTCCATGTGGAGACCGATGGAGAAAAAGTTCCGCTTGTCCTTCGGTGCATACTTTCCCATGTGCTCCCGGAGGGCCGGCTCCATGTTGTCCTTGATCACCATAATATCATTCTCTTTCAGGAACCGCATCATCCGCTGGACGCCCTTCTCCGTCAGTTCGGCAAACTGTTCCGGCGTGTCGGCCGATTGCAGGGGAGGCAAATGTTTGTTCCTCTCCTCCTCCAATTTCAGTGAAGACCACGCCCGATCCAACTCCCGCTGAAGGAGCTGCGCCTCCTCCTCCCATGTCAAGGGGACGAGGTGGACGTTCTGCTGGTACCATGAATAGTTGTCCTTCCCGATCCCCGATGGTCCTCTCTTTTTGGGCGCTTCCTTTTCCAGCCATTCTATAAACGCACCGTTTGCCCCTTGGGCTTTCTTAACAGTAGTTAACAGTTTTTCGTCGGCGCTGTTCTTGTGATGCCTTTGAAGTTGTTCTTCAATAGTTTTCAGATTTTTGCCCTGATCGCGGATGTCGTTGATCCCCGCCACCCACAGGTCCCGGGCGTCGCCGGTTAAGTTCTCCCTGGCCTGCTTGAGGAAAGACGGGATCAGTGCAAGCTCCCTAAGAACCCTCTCTTTTGCTTCACCTTTGAGCGGAAAAGTATACTGCCAGTACTCCAATAAGGCGTGGTTGGTGGGACCTTCATGGGCCGGGACATCGCTCTGGTACATCCAGACTGTCTGATAAAAAGCGGGATCCCTCTCCCACGGCTTGAGGGCGCGGCGGTTGAAATCGTAACCGTTCATCTCCGCTTCCACGATTTGCCAGTCCACCCGCATCGGTACGGGCCACCCCGTGGTGTCAATGGCCACCAGCCTTTTCTGGAGCACTTTGAACGGGCGTTGCCGCTTCCTGAATTGACGTTTTGTATAGTCCGGCGCCCCGTTCAATAACGGGGGTTTTTCGAATGCCCGCCACTCCTGGAACAGCGCCTGTAGATCATTATAGTTGCCCGGTGTCTGGCCCGCTAAAACACCGACAAGTAGAGTAGTGACGAATCTGTTCATCGTGCCGCCAGCAAGTTTTTCATGCTTCCTCCAAATAGGTGTCTATCGATTCCATCAGCTCATCAATATTCTTGATGTGCCGCTCTAAAATCCGTAGCAAAAACGCCCTGATTCCCTGTTGGTCAAAGAGGTAAGCCAAAACAACCTGATCAGCGAGAAACTGTTCCATCTCTTTTCCAAGACCGTTCAGGGCGGGGTTCAACAGCGCTGGATGATTCTCGATGAGATAGTCTTTGAACCTTCGATACAAGTATCGATTGTTTTCAGCGCCTTCCTTGATGTGATCTTGCGCTACTTGAAATGTAAAATTGATTTCTTCTTTCAGGTCACTGTCGGGAATCAGCGCCAAACTGCCGTCGCTGCGTAAGCTATTGTAGACTGTTCTGGGCGGGTGGAAAGCATAATAACCGGTCAACCTCAGCATGAGCTGTCGACCCTCAAACTCCAAGTTGACCAGAGAGTCGGCATTGTTGCTTCCCCAGTTGTTGACAATAGTGTCAACTATTTCATTGTCGTTTGTTATGGCAGAAATTCGGATGCTAGAATATTCTCTGTCGCCGACCAATTCCTCTTTCAAGCTCTTCAGTGTGCTGGCAGCTTTCTCTCTGTTCAGTAATTCCGTGCGGTAATCATCCACCCAAAGGGAGCCGGTAATACCTAATAGCACCGCCAAAAACTCAATGCCCCCGCGGGCGAGAAGATTTTTTATTTCGTCGCCTCCTTATTTATCAGCCGAACCGTTCTCTGTGGATTCGCTCCACCTCTTCCGGCTTCACCGGTTCGGAGAGTCCCATCTGGAAGGCGAGAAACCACATGACAAATATCCCGTAAGCTAGGAACAGTAGCTGCCACACCCAGAGCGACGGCAGTCCGAATGGTGCCCACGTGGCGGGGTTGTTCGGGTCCGAGAAGAGGCTGTTACCGATGGTGGCGAAGGGGCCGAATCCTACGAGAAACCAGATGAGCGTCAATCCCCATGCCAGTGATATCTTCTTCTTTCTCTCCGGCGTCATCCCGGAAACGGCCTGGAGGAATGCGTGACGTTTCTCTTTGCGGTCCCGGTCGTCCTCTCCATCGCCTGACAGTTTGGACACTGCCAGCGCCACCACCAGATTAAACAGTATCCCCCAGCCGGCGCTGTGGATCGTCAGTGGATAGGCACCCCACGGCACACCGAACCAGACGGAGGTCCTGTCTGTGAGCGTGACGGCGATGAGGCCCGCCGCCAAGCCAGCAACGACGCCTTTCCGCGTGAGCCATGGAAAATAGCAGACACCCATGAGGGCGGGATACATCTGAAAGCCGTACGCCACGGCGAGGCCTCCCAGCATAACAATGGCAGAGGTGGACTTGGCCGCCACCACAAGGGCCGCCACGGTGACAACCACGACCATCAATCTTCCGCCGAACTTTTGCGCGCTGTCCGAAGCGTCTGGATTAATGTATCGCTTATAGATGTCCCGCGTTACCATAGCGCTGAAAGTGGACATGTACGCCGCCCCCGTGCTCTGCATGGCCGCCAGTGCGCAGACAGCCAGAAGTCCCATCAGCCACGGCGTCGAAGCAGAGAGGAGATTGATCAGTTGAGGGACGAGGTTCTTGTCATCGGCGCTCTCGATAACACCGTTCGCGATAAGTACGTGTCCCCCCATTCCCTGAATAATCGTGAACGTGAAGAGTATAATTCCGATCACCACCGACGATGCCGCCACTTGCTGCCACCGGAACGGTTTGCTCGTCTTGTTTGAAAATGCCCACATGGAGAAAGCGGGCGACGACTGAATCCCCATCAGGGCGAACATGTAGGTCATGCACATGATGCCTGTCCACGTTCCGCCGGAAGCCTTGCTTCCGGCCGACACCATCTGAATACTGCCCGGAATCGCCACGGCCGGCGAATGCCCCGCCGGCGTCAGGTTGCCGTTTGAGGCGAGATCGGTCCGAACATAATCGGCCATGCCGGAAACAAAGCCGGACCACCCGCCGGAAAAATGGATGGCGATACCACCGAGAATACAGATGCCGAGAGCAAGCAGAATGCACTGAACGCAGTCCACGTACGCTACGGAGCGGAGTCCCCCGGAGGCGACATAGATCACCACCACCGCCGACAGGGCGAACATCCCGAAGTTCACGCTCACCAGCCCGTCTGTCAGCACGTTGAACAGGTCTCCGGATGCCCTCAACTGAACGCCGAGATATGGCACGCTGAACAGAAACGCCACCAGCACGGTGAGAAGGCGAATGGCGTTTCCGCCGTAGTAGTCGCTGTACATCTCTCCCGGCGTAATGTAGTGAAACGCCCTCCCCAACACCCACTGACGCCTCAAGAAAAGCACGCCTGTAAACGGGATCGTCAACGCATAGAAAGAGGCAAATGCGTAGGGGAGGCCGTCGGTGAAGATCTTGCCCGGGTGCCCCACGAACGTCCATCCACTGAAACTGGTGGCCGTAGCGGCAAGCACAAATACCCACATGCCGATGGATCGCCCCGCCAGAAAATAGTCGGTAGAGGTGCGGGCGCTCCTCGCGCCCTTGATCCCCCAGAAAAGACAGTAAGCCCAGTAGAGGCCTACGAACGTCATCAACCATACAAGCTTGGGACTCATCGTCGTTTTCTCCCCAGTGAATTGACAGGAAGTCTACCGGATCGCCTGTAAAGAGTCAAGACTTTCTTCGGGACAAAATGGTTCTGGAAGCGAGCGGTGAATATTAGATTTTGCCCCTTTAGTGGAGATGAAAAACGTGACCGTCCTGAAAGGGAGAAAGCAGTGGCTGTAGGGGGAATGAGTTTCGCCCTGCTGTTCCTCATTTACTATTTTGTAAAGAGAACGGCTGCCGAGCAGAACCTCGATCTCGACTATTCCGTCGAATTCCATCCCCGCCGAACCACTGTTTCGGCGACCATGGATATGGATGCGCCGCCCGATATCGTCTGGAAGGCGCTCACAGATATGTCGAATTACCGGTTGTGGCTTCCGTGGATTCACCGCGTCCGCGTTACGAACCACGAGGTCGACAGATGGGTTCACAAACATTCGCTCCTCAAGTACAACATAGAGGTGGGGAACCGCTTTGAAATTCAGCCATTCTTCGGGGCGCCCTATACCAGTTGCAGGTTTATTACCATTGATCCGGAAAAGACGCTGGCTATGGAGATGCGGTTTTTCCCTTTCAATAGGGAGCTGGTCACCTTTACGCTGACCCCTTTCAAGAATTGTGTTGAGGTGACCTACACCTCTACCAACAGCACCCTGCTGAACTTTATTACCGCCTCCATGTTTTCATGGCAGGGGAAGGATGTTCTCAAGAACCTGATTGAAGCGCTTCCGGAAGTTGAGCTCGAAGAAGACACCGCCTCGTGAAGGCGAAGCGTGCTGGCTCCCCTCCCGAAACCACTCCAGATGCAGTGACAGCGGTGAATCAATTTCTCAGCGGCGGCTCCGCTCCGGCAACAGAAGCCACTCCGACCGCTCCCGCAGTGGACGTTCCGGAAGAGATCCGCGTCAGTCAGTATGTTCTCAAGGGACTCGACGGCGACATGGATCTTATCAATGCCATCGACGACCGTGTCTTCCGGGCGAAAGTGAAGTCAGCCCTGACAAAAGCTAAACGCACCGGGGAGCGTCCTGAAATTCCGCCGGACACACCGCCTTTGGGTGGCGAGGCAACGCCTGCTGCACCAGTACCGGCCGCGGCTCCACCACAGGCCATGGATGAGGAGACGCTCATCAACACTTATGTTTCCAACGCCATGAAGGGCGACGAAGAAGCCATCGCGGCTATAGAAGATCGCATCCTCAGGGCGAAGGTGAAGTCGGCGTTGGTGAAAGCAAAACGGACAGGTGTTGCCCCGGAAGTTCCGGAAGCGGCACCCCCAACTCAGGCGCCAGCTGCCGAAACGACAGACGCTCCGACCGCGGACGGCCCCGACGCTATTATCGAGCAGGCTGTCCAGGCCGCCCTTGAAGGGAACATGGACCTCATTAACGGAATCGAAGACCGTGTTCTGAGGGGCAAGGCAAAGTCGGCTTTAGTTAAAGCCAAGCGGGCCAAAAACTAAGAGCCCTACCAGGTTCGGGACAGCCTGTTAGGTTTCTCTAAGCAAAAATTCCCTTATATCGTCAATCTCGTCCGGCACGATCTGGTGTGCCATGGGATACTCCCGCCACGTGAGCTCGAAGCCCGCCTTTTTCAGAACGTGAAGTGACTCCTTTGATCTTTGGAATGGAAGTATCGGGTCATACAGTCCGTGGGCTGCAAAGATTGGAATCTCCGTCGCCAAATAACTCCTCCCTCTCACCCTGTCACCATCCATGAGGAACCCGCTCAGCGCGACCACTGCGGCTACCTTCTCGTCCCAGTGAAGCATTACATCAAGACACATTCCGGCGCCTTGTGAAAACCCCAGAAGGATGATCTGGTCAGAGCCAAAACCTTTCGCTTTAATTCCTTCCAAATGGGATATGAGGATTTCCCTGCTGGCCACTCTCTCCCGCTCAGAGCTTTCGGTGAGAGGAAACGTGAACCACCCCTTCCCCGCGCCTCCCGTCCCCGGCACGTCGTACGGAGCGTCAGGAAAAAAGCAGTGGAAGTCTGCCAGTTTCAGGCTCTGCGCCAGCGGTACCAAATCGTGCTGGTTCGCGCCCCAGCCGTGAAGCACGAGAAGGGCTTTGCTCGCCGCCTCACCCCCCGCGGGAGGAAGCTCAAACAACGGCGTTCACCTTATATTGAAACTGATATATTCCCTCTTCCTTGCTCACTGTGATCCTCTTCTCAAACGTTAGGTCAACTTCTGAATCGAGGTGGTAAAAAAGGGGAATTGCGTCCGAGCGAAATATGAACGGGTGGAAGGTGAGATAAACGTGTGTCAGGTGCGGCGCGAATCTGCTGTAAGTCCGGGCGCCGCCAATAATGAAACAGCTCTCCGTTCTCACCTGTGCGAGAACATCCTCCGGATTCATCTCCCTGTGCATGATCACTACCTCCCTGCCGTCCAGATCGGTGGCCAGTGTCGCCTCCGTGTGTGATCCCATCACCACTGTATGTCCCATTGTCTGTTACCTGAAAAGGGCGAGGTCCGCTGACCAGTTAACTGTCTCGTTGGCGTGGCGGGCGATCATGCCGTTAGCGGTCACGGCGGCGGTCAGTATTACATCCACTGCGTTAGTTGGATTCGCCCACGGTGCCGGCAACCACAGTGATCCGCTTTCCGGGATCGCAGTACGTTCGGATCGCCTCGTTAACCTGATCCAAGGTAAGGGCAGAAATAATCTGAGGGTACTCATCCATAAAAGAGAGTTCCTTACCCCGCTCCACCGTTGTCAGAATCCGTGTTGCCAGCCCGACGGTGGTGTCGAGCCCCACCTGATACATGCCCGTAATGGTTGTTTTCTTTGAGGCGAGCTCTTCTTCTGTCACCCCTTTCTTGTACCACAAGTCAAGCTGTTTGTCTATCGACTTTTGTGCCTTTCCAAGATCGTCCGGTCCAAACGTTCCCCAGATGTACCAGTAGCCGTCGTTACCTTTCTCCACGCCGCCGGTGGTCGCTTGAATACCGTACGTGAGCCCCTCCTGATCTCGCACTGTTGCCATTAAACGCGCCGAGAAATTCCCCCCAAGAATGAAGTGGCTCATCATAACAGGATAATAATCGTCATGCTCCCGATCGATGCCGATACCGTGGCCAGTCACCAGGTCGGCGCTACTTTTGTCCGGAATGAATTCCGATGCCTCAACCGCCTTTTTCAGCATGTCAGCTTTCAGACTGTTCTTTTCAATCTTCGCCGGCGATCTCTCCCACTGTTCAAAGTTTTTGGCTATCTCTGTTTCTATCTCCTTGTGCTCCACGTCTCCAACGAAACAGACGCTCATAGTGCCGAGCCCGTAATGGTCCGCATGAAACTTTTTCAATTCGTTCGCCGTGACGGAAGCAGTTGCCTCAATCTGTTCGTTCAGGCTTTGCGGACGGTTCGGGTGCTGTTCGGGATAGAGCCGCAAGAGAAACGCTTCGATCGCTCGGGTGCGGGTATCTTCTTTCAGTTTCTTGAGCTCCGCCTGGCGGCGCTGGATTGTCGAGCTCAAATCTTCCTTGTGGAAAGCAGGAGCGGTCAGCTGTTCCGCCAGAAGTTCTATCACCAACGGCATGTCTTTTTTCAGGCATCGGCCGGAAAAGTGAACGTGGTATTTCCCTGAAGTGAACCCCAGCTTCGCTCCCACCGACTCCAGAGCGGCGGCAATTTCGAACTTGTCTCTTTCCGCTGTCCCCAGGTCCAGCATGGAGGCCGTCACTTCTGGCACCAGAATATTGCCCGAAGCAAACAGGTCTCCGCCCAACAAGCTTCCACAGAACGCCACCACACTGTCCACTCCTGTCGGCAAAGAGTAGACCGTCAACCCTTCCAGCGGAGAGGATGTGGTGACCCTCGGCGCGAGGGCGGCTGGACTATCCGGCGCGGCCACTGGAGGTTGGAACGAAGAAGCCTGTCGTGCTCTGGTCTTCAATCAGGTATGTCTGGGCCATGCGCTGAACGTCCTTCCTCGTCACGCTTTCGATCCTGTCAAGAAATGTTGTGTAAAAAGTCCAATCCCCAAGAGCAATCGCTTCGTTCAAATTGCTCGCCACTGAATATGTCCCGTCCCGCGTGAAGGCTGTTTCAGCGCTAATCTGCGATTTCGCACGTTGAGTTTCTTCATCGCTTACCCCCTTTGCTGAGACCGATTCATACTCCTCCAAGATTCCTCTCTCCACCTCTTCACAGCTCTCATCCCCGGCGATGAACAGATACGTGATAAAGAGGCCGTTATCGTGGAGCGGATGAGACCAGACAGTCACATCGGCCGCCACGCCCGTATCTATAAAACGTCTGTAAAACCGGCTCGTTTTCCCGTGCCCCAGAATGCGGGCGAGGAGTTGAAGGGGGTAAGTGTCGTCGCTGATTCCGGCGGGCATTTTGTGGGCGATACCCACAATCGGCACCTCTCCGGCCCTCTTTATCATCACTCTCCTTGGCCCTTCCTGACGCGGTTCTTCGGTATACATCTCGGGGATTTCATGGGGCGATTTTTCTATCGAGCCGAGCTGTTCCTCCAAGAGGCCGAGTGTCTCACCGGCTTCAATGTCCCCAATCACCGAGATAGTGGCATTGTTTGGCCAGTAGAACGTGTCGTAAAACTGCTTGAGGCGTTCGGTGGGAACGTTCTCAATGTCGGACCTCCAGCCGATGGTTGAGTGATGGTACGGGTGCGCCTGATACGCCGTTGCCCAGATGTTTTTGTCAAGAGCCTCCCACGGATCGTTTTCTCCTCGCTCAAACTCGTTTCTTACAACAGTCATCTCTGATTGCCTGTCGTCGTCCCGGATAAAAGCGCCCCGCATTCTGTCCGCCTCAATTTCGATCGCCCGCGGCAGATGCTCCTTCGGAAGCAACTCAAAATAGTTGGTTCTGTCAAACCATGTAGTGGCATTGATCATGGCACCCACATCCTGAAGCACGTTCCAGATGGCCGTCCCGTCCTCCTTGTTGAACCGGTTCGATCCTTTGAACATCAGGTGCTCCAGAAGGTGCGTCGATCCGGTGTGGCCGATCGCTTCGTTCCTTGATCCCACCCTGTATGTTACCATGAAGGTAACCACGGGGGCAGACCTGTTTTCAAGGAGAAGAACTGTCATCTCGTTCCGCTTGTGGCGATACTCTACAATGCCGCCCGATTCTTTTATCAGCGCAAAGTTATGGTTTCGCTTGTTCATCAGTTTCGTCTTGGAAGCAGGACCGGAAAGGTAAAATCTATTTTATAATCCGGGCAACAGCCTTGAACTGTTCGCCCTCGGCCAAGCCCAGCAGCTCAAAGAGCGCCATCTCCACGGATGTCCGTTGCGCTCCCATGTCTGCCATTTTTTGCAGGCCAAGCTTATGGTTCGGTTCGTGTCGGGACATAACACAGTCGGTTATAACGTGAACTTCGAAACCGTCCGTCAGCAGGTCTTGGACTGTTTGATAAACACACACATGAGTCTCAATTCCGCAGACGAGTATCTGGTTCCTGTCGTGCTCTTTTAGCTGCTCGCGTATCTGCTCATCGCCGAGACAGCTGAACGACATCTTTTGAAGCGGCTGCTGACCGTTCATTTTCGCCGCCACATCCGGCAATGTGGNCGCACCTTCAATTGCTCGGAATATATTGCGCTTAGTTTTTTCCTGTTCGTGCATCACGGAGAAGATTTTCTCCTGCACATCTATAACAAAGAGAAGGGCGTTTGAACGGCTCAGTTTCATATGTCAAATACCGAGCGCTTCGGCCACTTCGGCGGCGTGCCCTTTGACGGATGCTTCGGGAAAGACGTGTGTTACCGTGTTGTCGGCGTCCAGGATAACCGTACTTCTCGCCACGCCGTTATACTCTTTTCCGTACAGTTTCTTCTTTACCCAGACGCCCAGCTTTTTCAGTGTCTCGTGATTTTCATCACTCAGGAGCGTATATGTAAAGTGGCATTTGTCCACAAATTTCTTCAACGCCTTCGGTGAATCTGTCGACAGTCCGTAAACCTCAACCTCTCCTTTTTCAAACCGCCCCATCAACGACTGAAACTCAGTCGCTTCGATGGTTCACCCCGGCGTGCTTGCCCTAGGGTAACAGAACAGCACTTTTCGCCTGTTGCTGTTAAGGTGCGCATCATTCCCGTTGTGGTCAATTAGCGTCAGTTCTTCCAGCCGGGCTCCTGTTTTAATCATGAAAGCTCACCATTATATTTCCGCATCACGCCCACCACTACCCCTTGAATTCGAATCCGGTCTGCATTATACATCATTGTTTCAAGTTTTTCGTTAGCAGGCCGAAGTTCGATCTTTCCGTTGCGGCGGTACATTTTCTTGATGGTCGCTTCCTGATCGTCCACCAGCGCCACAACCGTCTGCCCGTCGGATGCCTCCACCTTTTCCTGCACCACAACATAGTCCCCATCCTGAATGTGCTCTTCAATCATGGAATCTCCCGACACCTTTAGTACATAGTGTTTTCCCCGCCTCAGGAACGTCGCAGGAACGTCGATGCCGTCAGGATCGGAAATAGCTTCGATGGGCTTTCCGGCCGCCACTGTCCCGAGAATCTCCAAGCTGTTTGGCGAAGATTCCACAGGGCGAACTTCTATGGAGCGGGCCCTGTTCCACTCGTGGCGTATCGCCCCTTTCTCTTTCAGTGCCCGAATATGTTTGTAGACCGTCCCCTTCGATGTAAAACCGAAGCTGGCGGCTATCTCATCAAACGTGGGGGCGTAGCCGTGCCTGGAGATATAACCCCGAAGATAGTCAAAAATTTCCTTTTGCCTTTTGGTTAAGAACATGAGTACAAACAGCGTACAAATATAGGGGTGCCGGAAGAATCAGAAAAGCTGGAGCTGTCAGAATTCGAGCTGGGAGCGAATACCGTCCACCTGCCTCCGGAAGTCAGCTCTTTCTCCCATCTTCCCCTTTACGGCGCGACAGGCGTGAATAACTGTTGTGTGATCCCTCCCTCCAAAATGAAGGCCGATATTTTCCAACGAGGCGCCCACAATTTCTCGGGACAGGTACATGGCCACCTGCCGCGCTGTGGCAACTTCCATCTTCCTCCCTCTTCCGATCAGTTTCTTCTCCGGCACATCCAATGTTTCGCTCACACTTTGAATTACGTCATCAATCGAAACTGTCTTTGTACCCGACCTGCCCAGTGTTTCCCTCAGGGCCCGCTTTGCCAGCTGCATGGTGATATCCGAATGGGACAGAGAAGAATAGGCGAGGAGCTTGATGAGTGCCCCCTCCATCTCCCGAATGTTTCCCCGGACGTTGGTCGCAATCAGCTCGGTGATTTCATAAGGGATTTCGAGGTCGTCATCCTCAGCTTTCTTTTGCAGGATCGCAATCCGTGTTTCAAGGTTCGGCGCCTGTATGTCAACAATCAGCCCGGATTGAAAGCGGGACAACAGTCGGTCCTTAAGGCCGTAGAGCTCGCTCGGGTGCCTGTCTGTGGTGAGGATCACCTGCTTCCCCCGCTGATACAAATCGTTGAATGTGTGAAAAAACTGCTCTTGTGTCTGTTCTTTCTTTTGGAGGAACTGGATATCGTCCACAAGCAATACATCCACATTTCTATATCTCTCGGAAAAGGAGGAGCTGTTGTTGTTTTGAATGGCCGTTATAAAGTCGAGTGTGAACTTCTCGCTTGTGGTATAATGCACCCTCGGCGGAGGTGTGTGAAGCATCACCTTGTTGCCTATCGCCTGAAGAAGGTGTGTTTTCCCCAACCCAACGCCCCCGTATACAACCAGAGGGTTGAACGATGTTTGTCCGGGGGAGTCCGCCACCGAGACACTCGCCGCCTTGGCGAGCTGGTTGTTGGATCCTTCAACAAAACTTGAGAATGTGTACCGTTTATTCAGTCGGCTTCCGCTGTCGTAGAAGGGGTCGGTCGACGCTCGGCCTGTGGCCGTCTCCATGGCGGTCGGAACTGAACCGTTCTCCTCCGGTTCACCGATCACAACACTGTAACGAATCTTAATCTCCTTCCCTGTTACCGCCTTTGTCTTTGAAAGGAGCATCTTGCGATAGTGTTTATCGATCCACTCGTAATAGAACTTGCTCGGAACCTCCAACGTCAGCGCGCTGTCATCTAACCCCACGGGATGAATCGGTTCAAACCACGTGGCGAAGGTCTGTTCGCTTACCGCAGACCTGACACTTTCGGACAATTCAGTCCAGAGGTCAGATGCTGTCAAAACATTTTTATCCACAATTTGTCCACACCGTTCGGGGGTTTTGAATTTATCGCATTTTCTCGTCTGATATCAAGCGCAATCTTCACCTTTTTCACGAAACAAATACACAATTGTCTCTTTTAACGAATCGTTGGTGTGATCTTCTCCTTTTCTTAATTTCGTGGGCTGTAAAACGGTGACTTATGAAACGGACCTATCAACCGAGTAAACGCAAACGGAAGAACAAGCACGGCTTTCGTGCCCGATCCTCTTCGCCCGGCGGTCGGCGAGTACTTCGCCGAAGACGGAGTAAGGGGAGAAAAGCGATCTCGGCCTAGCTTTCCACGCCTGATTCTCTCGCTTACATGATGATCGTCACGCAACGGGCTTCTATTCCTGCGCCCCTACGCACAACCGGATCTCGCGCCCTTCAAGGGCTCTCATTTGTGGTTGCGAAAATCCTTATTCTTTTTGTCCGTTTCTACCGGTTTTCCGTCTCGCCTTTCTTCCCTTCGAGCTGTCGGTTTCTCCCCTCCTGTTCTCACTATGCGCTGGAGGCTCTTCAGAACCACCCTCCGGGCAGGGCTCTGTCGCTTACTGTGGCACGTATTCTAAAGTGTCACCCGTGGGGCGGCTCCGGACATGATCCTGTTCCCGATTGATGGATAGAAAAACTGTAGGCGCATTCTTTCTCATCGCACTGATTCTTATGGCGATGCCGTACTACTACGAGTTTATTGGGCTCGCGCCACCACCGCCGCCGGAACAGAGCCAAGATCAGCAAGAACGTCAACTCGCGCCCACACCTCAGCTAAAGGAGCCTGCTGCTGCTTACGACGTGTCACCTTCATCAGATGTTGTTGAAGAGCTGTCTGTGTCAGACGCGGAAGAGGTTGTTCTTTATCTTGACTCCCCTCTTTACACCGCCGGCGTCTCTTCTCGAGGAGGGGGCTCTCTTCTCTCGTTTCTTTTGAAACAGTACCCCTTTAACGATTCAGGTGCGGTCAATCTTATTGTCCCCGAAATGAATGGGAATAATTTGTTGCTGGCGTTTAGGGGCATATCCGGTGAGCCTGTCGTTCTTGATCAGCCGTGGTCTCTTTCCGGATACTACAGCGATGGTGACACAATCCGCCTTGACGACAATCTGTCTCTCCGGTTTTCTTCTTCGCTCGGCGACCGCACAATCAACAAATCGCTGACTTTCTATCCGGACAATTATACCATCACTGTCAACGCCGACCTCCAAAGCATCAGTAGTGATGTTGTTTCTCAAGATCGGTTCACCCTTATCTGGAACGGCGGCATCCCCTCGACGGAGCCGAACAAAAGCGACGAAGCGTCCTTTTTCTCGGCCAACCTCTCCCAGGGCCAAGAGGTTACCAAACATGGCGGCAAGAGCGGCAACACTGTCTCGTCCACTGGCAGGACAGATTGGGCGGCGGTGAGATCAAAGTACTTTACAGCTGCAATTGTTCCCCTCTCCAACAGCAATTATGGTGAAATCAGCGCGGAAGAAAACGTATCTCCCGATCTTAACGGAAACGGTAAGGCGCCTCTTTACGATATGGCAGTTGGCTTTTCTTCCTCCGCTCCAGCCCAAGCGGTGGTCTATGTTGGCCCCCTCCAGTATGATGAACTAAAAGCTTTGGGCGTTGGGCTCGAAAACACCATGAGCCTTGGAATTGCACCGATACGGTTTATCAGCAGGGCCGTTCTCTTTTCACTTGTCGGCCTCCACGAGATCATACCCAATTACGGGATTGTCCTTATCATTTTCTCCGTGATCGTTAAGCTCCTCGTCTATCCGCTCACCAAGAAAAGTTACCAGTCCATGAAAGAGATGCAGGTACTTCAGCCGGAGGTGATGGGACTGCGGGACAAATATAAGAGTGATCCCCAAAAGCTGAATCAGGCAACCATGAAGCTTTACAAGGAGAGGGGCGTGAACCCTCTTGGTGGATGCCTTCCGATGCTTCTCCAGATGCCCCTTTTGTTCGCCCTCTTCATCGTCTTTCGTTCAACGATCGAACTTCGTGGCGCCCCTTTCGTTTTGTGGATCGGTGATCTCTCCCAGCCTGATGCCTTGATCCCCCTCCCATTTTCAATTCCTCTCTATGGTGATCAGATCAGCCTTCTCCCGCTGCTGATGGGTGTTTCCATGTTCGTCCAACAAAAAATGACTACCTCTCAGGCCAATCCGCAGCAGAAGATGATGACACAGTTCATGTCTGTGTTTTTTATAATTCTTTTTAATCAATTTCCGTCAGGATTGAATCTATACTATACACTCTTCAACGTTCTCACCATTATTCAGCAAAAGTATTTTGTCCACCCGAAAGAGTCTCATGTTGTAGCCCCAATATGACCGCGCTTTCAGTCGTTGACTACAATTCCCACCCCACTATAGCGTCAATTGCCACACCCCCCGGTGTTGGCGGCCTGTCGGTAATCAGGATAAGCGGACCGAAAGCTCATACCGTTGGCCAAAGCATTTCCGCAAACCCCAAAAGAATCCTCAAGCCTAGGTACGCCTTATATACGCCAATTATTTCCCCCCGCGGTGAGGAGATAGATTCGGGTGTGATAACATACTTTCCCTCGCCTGATTCTTATACTGGAGAGGATGTTATTGAGGTGTCCTGCCATGGGGGAAATATCATAAGCAGGCAGATACTAGACGCCTGTTTTGCTCTCGGTTGTGAACCAGCCGGCCCGGGGGAGTTCACAAAACGGGCCTTTCTGAACGGAAAGATGGATCTACTGCAGGCCGAAGCAGTGGCAGCGCTCATTGTGGCCAACTCTTCAATTAGTAAAGCGGCTAACTATCGAATCTTATCTGGCCGATTCTCCACCATCGTTAATGAACTAAGGTCGATCCTTATGGATTTGGTTATTACTCTTGAAGCTGAGCTGGATTTCACCGAAGACGAAATAACACCTCTCCCTACCTCTGAAAAAGTTTCCTTGGTGTCCAATGTTCTCTCTAGAGTTGACAGTCTTCTCTCCACATACAGCACCGGTAAGATGCTCACCGGTGGCGCTGTTGTTGTATTTGTAGGAGAACCAAATGTCGGCAAGTCGAGCCTTCTGAACTCCATTCTTTCCGAAGAGCGGACCATTGTGTCAAACATCCCCGGTACCACCCGGGATGCTGTGGAGGTCCCTTTTCTTATAAAAGGCTTTCCTGTTCGCTTTGTTGATACGGCTGGCCTTCGGGATGCAGCAGATGCCGTTGAACAAAAGGGGGTTCATTTTTCTCGTGAGTATATGAATAAGGCCGACCTCCTCGTCTACGTCTCTGAGGCGGCGACAGACGCTGTCGCCCCATCCCCGCCTAACTCAGACTACTTACCAAAATCAAGCAGCCTTCCTGTTATACATGTTTTAAACAAGTGTGATCTTCTTACAAATGGGCGTGATCGTGTGGCGGTGGATGAACACCTTTTCACTTCCGCTCTTACCGGCGACGGAATAACTCTTCTTCTTGAGACTATACACACCAGGCTCGTCCGGTCCTCCGTCATTTCGGAAGAAATCATTATAACAAGCGGCCGTCACAACGATGCTCTTCGGCGCGTTCGTTCTTCTCTTGAGATTACTAAGAAGGAGCTGGACGGTGGGGCGTCCACCGATGCTCTGGCCTCTGACCTGCGCATCGCTGTCTCGGCTCTCGATGAACTTCTCGGCGTCACCACCGCCGATGATATTCTGGACAATATTTTCTCTAAGTTCTGTATTGGAAAGTAGTGTTTCACGTGAAACGGTTGCGCTGTTATGAAATTTGATGTCGTTGTAGTAGGTGGTGGGCATGCAGGCGTCGAAGCGTCCCTCGCCGCTGCTCGCCTTGGCCTGAAGACGGTTCTTGTTACCCTAGATAAATCCGCTCTGGGGCGGATGTCCTGCAACCCCGCTGTAGGTGGTCTTGCGAAGGGTCATTTGGTTCGAGAAGTTGATGCGTTGGGTGGTGAAATGGGCCTTCTCACGGACCGGGCTGGAATTCAGTTTAAGATGCTCAATCGCTCAAAAGGGAAGGCTGTCTGGTCGCCCCGAGCACAGGTAGACAAAAAATTGTATGAGCGGCTTGTTGTGGCCACTGTTCACGCTCAGGAGAGATTGACAATCATAGAGGCAGAAGCACGTGAGGTTCAATGTGTGGGGCCAAGAATGGCGGGAATTACTATTGATGGTGATCAGTTTATTGAATGTCGATCGGCAGTTCTTACTTGTGGCACTTTTCTAAACGGGCTAATTCATGTGGGGCGGCGAAAGATTTCTGCCGGCCGGATGGGGGAGGAGGCTTCTGATGGTATAACAGAATCGTTAATTTCCCTCGGTTTCACCGCCGGTCGTCTGAAAACGGGCACCCCTCCTCGCTTGAGAAGAGATTCCATTTCCTGGAACAAGGTCCGTCCCGTCTCCGGCGATCAGGATCCCCGACCGTTTTCTTTTAGGACCACACATTTTAATCCTCCGAATGTCCCGTGCCACACTGTGAAAACAAATTCTTTAACACATGAGATTATTGGCCAGCACCTCTCCGAATCGCCGATGTACTCCGGCGAAATTTCAGGCACCGGCCCTCGCTATTGTCCTTCTATTGAGGATAAGGTTGTCCGCTTCGCTGATCGTGATAGCCACCACCTTTTCCTTGAGCCGGAATGGGCCGGATCAAGCCAGATTTACACCAACGGTTTTTCAACAAGCCTCCCTGAGGCTGTTCAACTTAAAGCCCTCAAAACCAGTCCCGGCCTCGAAAATGTCGCTTTCTACCGTCCCGGGTACGCCATTGAATATGACTTTTTTCTCCCGTCTCAACTTAAGTCCTCCCTCGAAACCAAAGATATTGATGGTCTATTCCTCGCTGGACAGCTTAACGGGACGTCCGGCTACGAAGAGGCCGCAGCTCAAGGGCTCCTCGCTGGAGTCAACGCCGCACATTCAGCTCTGGATAAACCTCCTTTGGTTCTTCGTCGTGATCAGGCCTACATCGGTGTTCTTATTGACGATCTTGTGACAAAAGAAACCTTAGAGCCGTACAGAATGTTTACAGCCCACGCCGAGCACCGCCTTCTTTTGCGTCACACCAATGCCGACCTTCGGCTCTCATCCGTCGGCCACTCTGTTGGCCTTGTTGACGACAACGCTCATGGCGCTGTTCTGGAAAAGCATTCAGG
Organism: Fidelibacterota bacterium REDSEA-S14_B6; assembly: GCA_001626655.1. Taxonomy (GTDB): domain Bacteria; phylum Fidelibacterota; class Marinisomatia; order Marinisomatales; family S15-B10; genus S15-B10. Next base: position 52,819 of record LUOC01000124.1, read on the forward strand.
TCTCAGCTCATTTGTTGAAGAGGCCCGCCGCACGCGTCCAAATCTTCAGAAAATTAATCAGTTCCTTCGCCACCTTGGTGAGCCAGAGACGCCCACGAAAACATCTATCACAGAGGTCCTCCGGCGGCCAAAAGTTTCTCTTTCTGACCTTCTAAAGACCAATCTTTTTTCTCTTGATTGGGGCACGTTTTCAAAAGAACAGCGTGCTGACCTTCTCGATGAGGCAGAAACGGCTATCAAATACGAGGGGTACATCTCCCGCCAGAGCGCCCTTGTTGAGCGGTTGGTCAAGAATGAGCAAGCCCAAATTCCCGCTTCCTTTGAGTACAATAATTGCGGCGCCCTCTCTCTTGAGGCAAGAGAAAAGCTTTCCCTGGTTCGGCCCCAGACGCTCGGTCAAGCGTCCCGAATTTCTGGTGTGTCTCCCGCCGATGTCGCCGCTCTCTCCGTTTTTCTTGCTTCACCGTGACAACTGTTTCACGTGAAACATCTCCTGTTCCACTGGAAACGTTGCTCACCAGCGTGGAGAATATGCTTTGTTCTTTTCGAGGGTGTCCTATTGACAAGGCCTTAGCTTTTTCGGGTGTTCACATGTCCTTGCTTCCATACTTGATTCTCGTTCTATCTCGTTCTAAAACAACTAGTTATGTTCTTATTGTTGAAGACTTCACTCTCCGGACATCACTGTTTGAATTGTTATCTAGCCTGAGCCCCTCTTCCGTGTATCACCTTTCTCATGAATCTGCTGATGGTGATTTAACGGGGGCTGATCTGCATATGATGCACCTTTTTCACCGCGGCGTTGGGGCGTTTCTTCTTATTCATCCGGAACAGTTGCCACACGTTGCGTCGTCCCTGTCTCGTGATGAGGTTGATCCTGTGTCTCCGTCAGCGATGGGTTCAAGAGATGGTCTTGTCACTACCCTCAGCGGGTGGGGTTTCGTCCCCGTCCGCCGTGTCGATTCACCCGGAACATTTTCTGTCCGTGGCGCAATTGTTGACGTTTTCTGTTACGGCTCCCCAGTGTCTCTGGGTTTTGGTTCCAAAGCGGATGCCGGCGCTTCCTGTTCTGGTTTTTCTTTTTCTATTATTGAGCCCGCTGGCCCACCTTATATTTTTGATGTCCGACCAGCTTTTGACGCTCCCGAGGCGACCATCGATTTCGGTTGTGTTGCTCACCAAAACTTCGTTGAGAACCACGCCGCTTTTGAGCAACTCAAATCACAGTTGTCGCAAAAAAAGGTTTCTAACCGGGTAGTCTTCTGTCCTGAGGTTTACGCACCACGCGTTGACCGCACGGCTGCCCTGGACGGCTTTTCTCTCTGTCATTCACCTTTTGCTGGGGCCTTTTCCTCGGCTCCGCTCGGTCTTTTGTGGGTCTCTCTCGACTGCCTGTTCGATCTCCCAAAGGTTCCGCCACCTTCCTCCGTTTCCCCGGTGGATCGAGACCAGGACATCGTCCCCCTTTCCGATCTCCCTTGGGGTGGACCTGTCGTCCATGAGGACCTTGGCGTCGGTCTTTATCGCGGTCTCTCCACTGTGACTCAAAATGGCGGGCTTCGCGAATGTGTGGCTCTCGAGTTCAAACACGGCGACCTTGTTCATGTTCCACTAGACCGGCTCAGCGCCGTAACTCCTTATGTTGGATCGAATGCGGCGGACCCTTTAACTGACCTTCGATCGTCGAGGTGGGTTCGAGCGAAACAGAAAGCGAGGCGCTCAGCCGGCGAAGTTGTAGATCAGTTTCTAAAGCTCTATGGTCAGCGGGGAAGTGCAGAAGGTTTTTCTTTTTCTCCCGACGGAGAATCAATGTCGAAGCTGTCGGAAACTTTCCCATATGTGGAGACGCGTGATCAGCTTGACTGCCTAGAGGCCGTCCGACGAGACATGGAAAGCGACCGGCCTATGGACAGGCTTATCTGTGGGGATGTCGGTTTTGGGAAAACAGAGGTTGCGCTTCGTGCCGCTCTTAAGGCCGTCAACGACGGAAAACAGGTCCTTCTTATAGCCCCAACCACAATTCTCGCAAATCAGCTTTTTAACGGCTTTTCTTCACGCCTTGCGCCTCTTGGTGTCGATGTTCGGCACTATTCCCGCTTCACACCACCCGGCGATGCAAAAAAAGTCGTCCTTGCCCTGGCCGCTCGAACGGTCGATGTCGTCGTTGGTACCCAGCGTCTCCTTGCGAAAAAGATCTCTGTCCCCAATCTCGGCCTTGTCATTATTGATGAAGAGCACCGCTTTGGAGCTAAACAGAAAGAGCTTCTCCGCGCTTTTCGTTCTTCTGTTGATCTCTTGAGCATGAGTGCCACCCCCATTCCTCGAACCCTTCAGTTTTCTCTTGTCGGGATTCGGGACATTTCAACCATCAGAACGCCCCCAAGGGGCCGCCTCCCTGTTATTACTTCCATAGAGTTGTTTGATCCTCAACAGATCAAGAGCGCTGTTGAGTACGAAGTGGGCCGCGGAGGACAGATTTTATTTGTACATAGCAAGATTTCTGAAATGGGTCGTATTGTCCGACGCCTAAAGAAACTTTTACCCCAACTTCGAATTGAGTCGGCTCACGGAAGGATGGCTCCTGACGATCTTGAGCGGGTGATGTTGCGGATGGTTGACGGCGATCTCGATATGCTCGTATCCACAACAATCATAGAAGCAGGGATCGATCTTCAGAATGTCAATACTATTCTGATCAATAATGCTCACCGTTACGGGCTGGCACAGTTGTACCAGATGCGCGGGCGTGTCGGGCGGTCGACGCAACAAGCCTACTGTCATCTCCTCCTGCCTGGGGGTGATCTGAGCCAGGAGGCGCATGAACGGCTCAGAACCATTCAGTATAATACAGAGCTCGGCTCCGGTTATGATGTTGCGTTGAGAGATTTGGAGATCCGAGGGGGCGGAAATCTGTTTGGCGTTGAGCAGAGCGGCCACCTCGCTTCTGTCGGTTATCACCTCTTTTGCAAGATCGTGAGGGAGGCGGCGCAAGAGCGTCTTTCAGGCGACGACAACTTAAGCGTCCCTTCTCCGTCTAAAGTTGCACTTTCGGTTGACGGGGACGCCCTCATTCCCGAATCTTACGTCCAAGAGCAGGATGACCGCCTCTATTTCTATCGGATGCTGGCGGCCGCTGAAGCTTCCGACGATGTTTCCGCCTTGGAGCAGGAGCTACGCGACCGCTTTGGCCCGGAACCCAATGAGGTTTCCAATCTTCTCTCGGCTAAGCGTATCCGCCTCGCTGCCACCTCCCTGCCTGTCGACTCTGTCGAAGTTTCACAAAGCGGCGCGACTATCTGGCTCTCTTCTGGCGGCAACACTGTTGATTCTGTTCATACTATGCTCGGCGACTCTTCATCGGGCGGACCCTCCTTCACCGTTGTGAACAAGCCTAACGGGAAGAGTGGGCTGACCTTAGACTCCAGCTCTACCACTGAAGCTCTTCAGGCCATTCAATACACGTTTGAATCCCGTCTCTCCCCCCAGTAATTTCGAAAGATGAAATGGTGTCGATCAGGTTGTCGTCCGGTTCTCTCTCTGTTTCTTGGCGCGGTGCTCGGCTGTGTCGACGGTTCGGGTGGAGAAAAAAATCGTGTAGAAAGTCAGGGTGGTGCAGTGGCTGTTGATTCCTCTGTAAGCCTCACCTCCAGTCCTGTCGCACAGAACCTGCTCTACCGTGCGGCGTCGGCGAACGGCCTTCGTCTGGAAAGTGAAATGGAGGTGCTTGTTCTTCAGTACAGGGAGGCGCTCCTCGGCAATCTTTTTCTGGAACACTACATGTCCTCGCGAGTTTCGGTAACGATGGACGAAATACGTGATCACTATGTCACTAACCGCCCCGCTTACCAGCGGAGAGGCAACCAGGTTCGCGTGCTGCATTTCCTTCTTGCCGACGTTGATAAAGCGACATCCGTAAAGGTAGCTCTCCTGCAATATGATGCTGCCGTTCGCTCTTCCCTACTGGAAGAACATGCTGTTGTTCCGTCCACTGTTTCCCCGGGCGATATGCCGACGCCTCTTGATGCACTCCTTTTCGGCGACTCGCCGCCCCGTGGTGTTCTCGGTCCCATCGGCACCCAGTTTGGGTTTCATGTGATCGAGGTGTTAGAGTTTTTCCCCAAGAACTCTTTCAGGGGGCTCGATGAGGTTTATGACGAGATCAGTCAAAACATTTACAGGACAAAGCGAGGGGCGCTTTACAGTCACCTGATGGATAGCCTGAGTCGAGCCTACCCTGGTCTGGACGCGGACGGAAAATGAGGGGGTGCGCTTGAAAAAAGTTTCTTGGCGGGTGGTGGCGCCGATCCTCACTCTTTCCCTGTTTCTCTCGGCACAAAACCTTATTGACGGAATCGCTGCCATTGTTGGTGAGCATGTTATCCTCAAGAGTGATGTTGCACAAATTGTACAAATGACCGCCATGGAGCAGCGCCTCGATCCCCGTTTCGACGCTGACAAGCTTGAACAGATTCAGGCCCGTGTCCTAGAGTCGCTCATAAACCAAAAGCTGATACTTGAAATCGCTGAGGTTGAGAGCATCGAAGTAGAGGACAGGGAGGTAGATCAGGCTGTTGAACAATACATAGCACAGTCGGTAGGTCAGGCTGGGTCGGAAGAGAGGCTTGAATCAATCGTTGGAAAAAGAATTAGCGAACTTCGCCGTGAATGGTGGCCGGACATGAAAGAACAGCTCATCGCCGAGCGGTATCAAGGTCAGCTGTTCGGTGATGTTGTTGTTACGAGAGGTGAGGTCTTTGCGTTTTACAACCAATATCGGGACAGTCTAAAGGCGGTTCCCACGGTCTATAACACAAGTCACATTTTCTTCAAGGCCCGTCCTGGTGGAAAAAGCAGAAACAGGGCTCTTTCCTTGCTCGACTCATTGAGAAATGAGATCGTGGGCGGAGCCGATTTCGCCAGCCTGGCAGAGCTGTATTCAGAAGATCCCGGCTCGGCAAGGCGTGGTGGTGAACTCGGTTTTGTGAACCGAGGAACGCTCGTTCCAGCTTTCGAGCAGGTGGCGTACACTCTGAGCTCCGGAGAGGTGAGTGAGGTTGTTGAAACGGAATTCGGTTATCACATCATCGAGGCTGTCGAGATCCTCGGTGACAAGATCAACGCCCGACACATTCTCGTGACACCAAAGGTGAGCCCGGCCGACGAAGACAGCATTTACGCCTTTGCTCTTTCTATACGTGACAGCATCGAGACCAACGAGCAGTTTTCGGCTATGGCGGAACGGCACTCCGATGATGCGAGCACCGGTGAGTCCGGAGGCCGCCTCGGCTGGGTAGATTCAGACCGCTTTCCAGTAGAGGCCGTAGCGAAGGTTCTCCCCGCTATCGAGGTCGGGTCATGTTCTCCCCCCATAACCACCGATGACGGCTTTCATCTTCTTTATGTCCACGAGGTGAGAGAGGGGGGGCTTCCTACTTTAGATACTCACTGGGCTGAAATAGAAGGTCTTGCCGTCGCCAGGAAAAAAGCGAAGCGTTTCAAGGACTGGCTGAAGAATGCTTCGTCTACAATTTATGTGGAAAACTTTCTGAATAACCGTTGACTCCCTCGGGCTGTCCCCTCACTGCAACCTTCCACACATGTGTATAACCTCCGATGTCGGGACAACGAGAGGCGGAACAGCCCCTGTTCTCTCTTTGTCGCACATGTTATACACATAAACCCTTCCATGAGGCGGAGCGTCACCGCGCCCTAAGTTAACAGGGATGGACGGGGTAACCGTCGCCGCACTTATCTGCTGCACACCCATTATAACTATAATCTTTTTTCTTAAAAATTACGCAGTTGATTTTTAAGGGTGCTTTTCTTCACCGATAACCCCAAAAACATGTTGTCCGAGAGTGAAAATATGGGTAATCTAAAATCAGGATTTCGCTTCATGGTACCGCTTCCAGACCACCCATAGACCGACTTTTATGAAGGTTTGCATATCAAGAAACTCACTGCAGTCGGCATTGCAGCATCTTGCAAAAGCGACCCCTACAAGGTCAACCATACCCATCTTAAGCAGTGTCCTGTTTTCGGCTCGGGACAACGGTCTCGAGATGCGCACCACGGATCTTGAAATAACCATCGTCACGCAGGCCGATGCGACCGTGTCGGCGGAGGGGGGAGTGGCCGTTCCTCACAGAACTCTCATGGATATAACAAATGCACTGCCCGAAACGGATATTGTCATAGAGGCGAACGATAATCACAGAGTGGCCATGAAAACTTCCTTCGGCAATTATGACATTGCCGGCGCCTCGCCCAGCGATTTTCCTGCCATGCCCGAAGTGGATAACAAAAAAGAAATCGGTATCTCTTCGGGCACACTGAAGAGGCTTATAGAAAAAACATCGTTTGCGCTGAGCGCCGATGAACTGAAGCCGGCCCTTATGGGAGCACTCCTTGAAGTGAGGACGGACAGGATTTCTGCCGTGGCAACCGATGGCCACAGACTTTCCTTCTGTTCCAGAACAGATTTTTCTTCCACTGGCTACGAAGGGAGCGTCATAGTTCCGAAAAAATTTCTTAATCTTTTGGTCCCTTACTTGGACAACAGCGATGACATTGTGCTCTGGGTTGGGGATAACCACGTAACAATCTCTTTTACAGGGACGACCCTCTTTTCCAGGGTGATTGATGAGCGATATCCCGATTACAAGACAGTACTCCCTAAAGATAATAATAAGATTTTGACGGCAGACAGGGAGGAGATGTTGGCGTCGGTAAGGCGTGTTGCCATTTTCTCAAACCGGTCCACGAAACAGGTGGAGCTGGAAATATCAAAGAGCGGGGCGGTGGTTAGAACAGAAGATCCTGAAAATGCATCAAGCGCAGAAGAAAAATTTGAAATCGATTACGAGGCAGACGATCTCTCTGTGGGGTTCAACGCCAACTATGTTGTGGACATGTTGTCCCACCTTGACGGAGCGAAAGCGGTGGTTCGGCTTAACACGCCGACGTCCGCCACGCTCATTGGTCCGGAAAAGCAGCAGGAGAACGAGGAGATGACCATGCTTCTCATGCCGATGCGGACAGGCGGCCATTAACTGAATTGCGAAAATTTCGCCGACTGCGGAGATCGGTACTAACAAGAGCAGCGGGAGATAGTATATAGGTGCAGGAGCTAAGCACAGCACTCAACACAGCGATGAAGCAGAGCGGCATAGACCGCGCTGTGCGACAGAACAGAGCGCTGTTTGTCTGGGAAGAAGTGGTGGGAGACACGGTGGCGAAAAACTGTTCGGCGGAAGAGGTTAATTGTGGAACAATTGTTGTGAAAGCGTCCACGCCGGTCTGGAGAAATGAGCTGGCGTTGAAGAAGAAAGAGATCGTGGATAAGCTCAACACCGCGCTCGGAGAAAACCTGATAAAGGACATGCGGATAATCTGAAAATGACAAAAAAGTCAAAAGAGTACAGCGCGGAAAAAATTACAATCCTTAAGGGGCTCGACGCGGTTCGGAAACGGCCGGCCATGTATATCGGCGATGTGGGCAAACGAGGACTTCACCACCTTGTAAACGAAGTGGTTGACAACAGTGTTGACGAGGCGCTCGCCGGTCACTGTACAAAAATTAAGGTTACCGTCAACGCCGACAATTCTGTGTCGGTTGAAGACAACGGCCGAGGCATTCCTGTCGACATTCATAAAGAGGAGAACAAGCCGGCCCTCGAGGTGGTGATGACGGTACTCCACGCCGGAGGAAAGTTTGACAAGGGGACTTACAAAGTGTCTGGCGGACTTCACGGTGTTGGTGTTTCTGTGGTGAACGCCCTCTCGAAATGGTTGGAAGCAGAGGTGAGGCGCGACGGAAAAGTACACCACCAGCGCTACGAGCGAGGAGCAACAGTCTCGAAACTGAAGGCTTCGGGGAAGGCGAAGAAGACGGGGACAAAAGTGACTTTTTATCCGGACGATGAAATCTTTACCGACATCGCCTGGGACTATGATATAATCTCTGAGCGGTTGAGAGAGCTGGCCTATCTGAACAAAGAGCTGGAAATAA
>LUOC01000125.1 GCA_001626655.1 Fidelibacterota bacterium REDSEA-S14_B6
CTACGGCGCCATCGGTCTTATCTCAATTTTTTTGCAGTTCTTTGTGACCGGCAGGCTGCTTTCACGCTTCGGCGTCCTTTGGGGACTCATGTTCCTTCCGGTGGCGTTATTTCTCGGAAGCGGCATGCTGCTGCTCACACCTATGGTACTACCTGTGGTCCTCTCCAGCGTAATGACCAAAGCCGGCGACCAGATCTTCAGATTCACCCTGCACGACACCTCCAGCCAGCTTCTGTGGCTGCCCGTCTCTCCTCAAGAAAAAGCGAAGGCGAAACCGTTCATCGACGGCACGGTCAAGAATGGAGCTGCGGGAATCGCCGGTCTGCTCATCATCGGACTGTCCTATTTCGTCGAGGATGTGAGACTTCTTTCGATACCGTCCATAATCTTGCTCGTTATCTGGCTGCTGGCCAATTTCAAGCTCAAGACAGGCTACGTGGCGGAGCTGCGAAAAGCCATCGAAAAACGGCGCCTCGACTTCGAGGAGTTGGAGATAGACGTCACCGATCCTGTCATCGTTGAAACCATCCGGAAGACGTTATCCGAAGGAGACGATCACCAGAAGATGTTCGCCCTCGACACCATGAAGAACCTCCCGCTGGCGCCGTGGAAGTCGGACGTTCTTGAACTTTTCAGGAGCGGCTCCACGGAGCTGAAGGGGAAGATTCTCATCATGACCAGCAAGCATCCGGAGATCATTCCCGATGATGAGATCGTTCCGCTCATCGACCACGAAGACGCGGTCCTCGCTTCCCGGGCAATGATCGGCTGCGGCATCCGGAGCAATGCATCCACTGCGCCCCACCTTGCGGAGATTCTGTCCTCCGAAAGCGACAGGAAGCGGGCGGCGGCGGCGGCGAGTCTCATCCTGATGGAGGACGAAAGATCGGGACAGGCTCACGACATCATCAACTCTATGCTGTTCCATCCGAACAATGATGTTCAGCTGGCGGCCCTCTCTTCGGTCGGTCACATTGCCAACATTCTGTCCGAAGAAGGGCTCGTGACGCTTCTGGATGACGATTCCCCGGACGTGCGGTCAAGGGCAGCGCAGTTGGCCGCGGAGAGGCGTGACGAATCACTTGTCTCCCCGCTCATCAATAACCTGAATGACGCTCACACCCTCCCGGCGGCGAGACGGGCGCTCCGCTCCTTCGATGAAGCGATCGTTGCTGAAAAGCTGTGTGATGCCCTGAATGACGAGAACCTCACCGATCAGCATCTGATGGGCGTGATCCGCACCCTGAGCGACTATCGCGACGGCGCCGACCTTGAGGCGATGGTGGAAAAGGGATCGACGAGCCCGCTGGAGGTGACGCGGGAAGTGGTGGACAGTCTCCTGAAGCTGGCGCGGAAATCGCCCCTGCCCGAAGCGCTCCTCGGAAAGACCGATGCCCTCCTCCGCCAAATGGCGGCGGAAACCTATCTCGCCCTCACACTCCTCAGTCACTTCGAGGAAGAGGATGGGGCGACCCTGGTGAAGGACTTCCTGACGACCACTGTCGTAAAGGAGAAGGGGGTGATGCTGAAACTCGCCCTTCTCGCGTTCCCCGACAGCCCCATCGAGACCTATATGCACGCCCTGACGGCCGGCGAGAGCGGCGCTCAGTCGAACGTGCTGGAAATCCTCGATAACCTCCTGACGAAGGAGAGCCGCGACCTCATCATACCGCTTTTCGACGACTCTGATCTCACAGAAAGAATCGCCAAGGGAGAGCAGTTTCTCCGAGAGAAAGCTGACATTAACCGCACTCTTAGAGATTGGCTCCATTCCGGAAAAACGTGGACAGCGGCAGTGGCCCTCGATTATCTGCTGCAGCACCAAGATGCCGATGGAAAAATTGAATGGGACAGAATCCCGAAGGATCAGACGGTTCGTGAAGTCTGCACTGCCAACTGGGCAAAGGACGGATCGCCGCTCAGGAAAATGGCGGACTTTCCAACCGATCAATTCATACTTAAGGAGGCACCGATGTACTCAACACTGGAAAAAACCATTTTCATGAAAGGGGTTGACCTTTTCCGGGACATCTCCGGGGAGGAAGTGTCCCACGTTGCACAGATCGCCGAGGAGCGGGAGTTCGGCAGCGAGCAGATCATTTTCGAGGAGGGGGACGCTGGCGATTCCATGTTCATCATCGTGGATGGCGCCGTCCGGATTCACAAGGGCGATAAGGAGATTGCAGTCCTTCACAAAGGGAAGTTCATCGGTGAGATGGCGCTTCTGGATCAGGAGCCTCGGTCGGCGTCCGTCACCACCACGGAGGAGACGACACTCCTGGAAATCAACGGCGAGGATTTCTACGACCTGATGGCGAGCCGGATGGAGATTATGCAGGGGATCGTGAAAATCCTCACACAGCGGCTCCGGACTGCTATAGCTTAGTTCGCCCCCTGGATCATTTCCTCGGCGGCGGTAAGTCCATCAGTTCTGGCGCACCCCCGTCGTATCTTCGAAAAGCTTCTCCACCTTTTCTTCCATCAGTTCAGAGGTCTTCTCTTTGAGGGAGGTGTTCATCTCCTTCACCTTCTTCTCCACGGCTTCCTTGACCTCCTCGGATTTTTCCTGGAGCGTCTCCTTCAGTTCATCGGGTGTTCGCGGCACTTCCTTGCCGGTGTACGCGAGGTAGCCGAGATAGAGCGCCAGTACGGCCACCGCCACCAGCGCCAGTTTCATGAGCTTCTTGATAACGGAAAAAATGATCAGCACCGCCAGTACAATGACCACCGCCAGCAGGACGGGATTGGTCGTCAGTTGATCGATGAGCGATTCCACGGGATTGGTCTATTCAGGCGGAATTCTGAGCTTGATCCCCACGGGCAAATGGTTGGGGTCGAGGTCGCGGATGCCGGGGTTCGCCGCATGGATCTCCCGCCAGCGGCCGCCCTTGCCGAGGTACTGTTCAGAAAGCAGTTGAAGGAGTTTCCTTAGTTAAATGAGTTTGATGAGTTTCTGGAGTTTCGGGGGCGGCCGGCTCGGCAGGTTCGGGGGCCGGCTCAGGGAGAGCCGGAAGAGGATGGCGGCTCCGCTCCATGAATGCTGCGAAAGCGAAGGTGGGGCTGTTGGCCTGATCGTGGCACCGGACACAGTTCTCTTCCGTCAGCCCGCTGGTGACAAAGGCGGCCGGCTCGGCGAGGTGGCCCGCAGGCGTGTAGTGGCACTCGGTGCAGTTGACATTCTTGAGGGCCGCTGTAATATTGTAGTTGAGGTAGCCATCGTCGCGGCCGAACCCCGAGGTGTGGCAGGAGAGGCAGTCCGGCGATTTTTCCTTGTGCTCATCCTTCAGCGTCTTCAGAGAAACGGCGTGGCGGGACGCTGTCCAGTGATCATATTCAGTGGCGTGGCACGAGGCGCACGATTCGGACGATGCCACCATGAACTCCAACGGAACAGGCGTAATCCTCTCTACCACCGATCCAGCCCGCGCCTTGCTGATGCGGTTGTAGTCGATGATCATATCCACCACGGTGGGATCGTTCGGAAACGGAAAGTCCATGGCCACCAGTTCGCCGTCGTGGGCGGTAATGCTGTTTTTATCATCAAACGTCAGTCTGAGATGTCCGACGTAATAGCCGTCCTTCCCGGCCTGAACGATTACAGTCTCCCCAACTGTCTCCGGCGCTTCCATGACAGACTGCGTGTGACTGCCGACAATAACGTCGATGCCGGAATAGGTCTTCGCAATCTCCCTGTCGGCGTCGACGCCGCTGTGAGAAAGGAGGACCACCACATCACTCTTTTTCCTCAGATCATCGATCTGCCCTTGGAGGGTGGCGCTGAAATCGGTGAACGCCACCTCGTCCTTCACCCGCTTGGGATAGAACATGAAGACAGACGGATCCATGACAGAGAGAAATCCGAACCGGACGCCGGCCCGCTCCACAACAATCTCTCTCTTCACCGAAGAGACGGCCGGCTTGTCGAGGTTCGATGAAATGAACGGCAGGGGTGACCCTTCTATGAGATCGGCGATGAATTGGGCCCCCCGGAAGAATTCCTGATCGCCGAGCCCGATGGCGTCGTAGGCCATCATTTCGTAGATACGGAAGGCGATGCTGTCCTTCAGGGCGTTCCGCGTGGGCGACAGGAAATCGCCGGCATCCACGAGAACGGAATTGGGATTCTCCTTCAGCCATTCGCGAAGATAGTGGACACGTTTCTCCAGCGAACCGTACGGCTTCTCGGGGCAGAGACAGTTCTCCAGAGCGCCGTTTGTGTTGTTGGTGTAGAGGAGGACGATCTCCTTCTCCGCCGCCGCAGATGAGGGACAGAAGAGGGCGATCGAAAAAAGTGATGGAAGAAACAGACGTTTCATCGTCAGTGAATATCAGTGGAATTCGGCTTTATATCAAGTGTAATTTTTCAACCGTGAGACTGGCCCGGCGAATCGTCTTTTCTCTCTGTCTGCCGCTCGGAGGCGTCGCTGCCCAGCCCTTTCACCCCGCCGATTCGCTGCTTAAATCGGAGAATGTCTCCCCGCTGAGAAAGCTTGCCATCGCCCCTATCGCTCTCTGGCAGCGACTCAGCTATGCGGACTCCGCCTACAACTGCCAGTTCTATCCCAGCTGCAGCAACTATGGCGCCCTCACCATCGCGCGGCACGGCGCCGTCACGGGGATGGCGCTGGCGGCGGACAGGGTGGTTCGGTGTAACCCTTTCGCTCACGGCTACCACATTCGATCGGCTGACCCCTCTATCCATCAGGACGGCCGACTCGTGAACCGAGTGCCGGAAAGCGTGTTCGAAAGATCGGACAGAGGGAGATCACCGCTTCTCGCTTCCACTCTTTCGGCGGTAATTCCGGGCGCCGGGCGGCTCTACGCGGGGAGAGGGTGGGACGGGCTGTTCGGCTTCCTGACGGTGACCGCTCTCGCAAACATCACCCACCGTTACAACAGACTGAACAGAGACGGCGGCACACTCTTCTTCGGCACCCTCACCGCCACCTTCTATCTGGGCGAGATCGTCGGCGCTTACAGGGCAGTGGTGGAGGCGAATAAACGCCCTTGAGAGCGGGGAGGCGTTGAGTAAATTTGCCAGCCGATTTGCCACCGTAGCTTGGTGACCAGAATCAGAAACGGCTGAACAGATTCGCATTTTCTCTTTTTTTGCAGCACTAAGCTAATCGTTTAGTGGAAATACATTGAGAGAATCAGTGGATCGGAATTTCATGCCGACTGTGCTTTTCATCAAGAAGTAGTTTAGATCAAGAAAATAGTTTGAGCAGGAATCGAAGAGATAAGAACCTAATAATCAATCTTATGGAACATGTCTATTGATATTACACTAGTCATTCTTTTTACTGCCGCAATACAGTCTATTTTTGGTACTGGAGTATTGCTGTTTGGCACGCCACTACTGTTGATACTTGGTTACAAATTCCAATATGCACTAATAATCCTGTTGCCGACCTCGATATTGATTAATTCATTCCAACTCAGAAATAATTTGGACAATTTAGACATCCTGTTTTATAAGAGATTATTACTATATAGCATACCACTGATAATTACGTTTCTTTATTTGACAGAATCGTTCGCACTAAGAATAAACATAATTGTCGGGGTGTTCTTAGTTGTCATTTCTCAAAAAGATAATATTTTATCTATAAATAGATTTATGAATCAGCTTATTAAATATGAAAACTTGTACTTAATGATAATGGGTATAATCCACGGCATAACTAATCTAGGGGGCGCGCTACTCTCAGCTATCGTATTCAGTAAAGGCTTATCCAAAGAGGGCAAAAGAACAACAATTGCTGCTTGTTATTTAACATTTGCCATATTTCAGCTATCGACAATAGTTATGTTTTTTGACAACAGTAATATTGCATTTAGTTCAAATCTTATTTATTGGGCTCTTGGACCAGCAATATTCTTTATCGTGGAAAGATTTATCTATTTTAGAATTAAGGAGGCAACTTATATTGCCTGCGCCAACTTTTTTCTCTTAGTTATGGGATTAACGCTAGTAATAAAAGACTTATACTGATTACTACGCAGCTATGACAATAATAAGCAAGAGTTGATCTGTCAATATTCTGAAGAGTCATTCTGCAGCTTCTTTCATCCCGAACGTACTCCCGTCATTTACCAGATTGAGATTGGGAAAGTGGTTGAGAAGTCTGATGTAGAAACATAATGGAGAAACTACCTCTCTGGAGGCAAACTAAGGAGAGATAGCGGTAAAGTCAATCAAGAGGGTCTAGAAACAAAAACCCCACGAATGTGGGGATATTTATAATTGTTATAAATGCAATTTCATCCCTATATGGCTATCATTAAATCCTAATGCCTTATAAAACTCAATTGCATCAGGTCTCTGCTTATCAGTTGTTAATTGAACCAAATGAGCACCCTTATCCCTACTTCTATTAATTGCCCATTTGAAAATCTTTTTTCCAAAACCTTCACCTCTAAATTTTTTGTGAATTCTTACTGCTTCAATTTGGGCTCTGAGACTACCTTGATATGTCAAATATGGTATAAAGGTAAGTTGGAGGGCGCCTATTATATCTTTATTATCATTTTCAAGAATTATTAATTCTTGGTTTTTATCTTGAAGAATATTTTGAAATGCATCGTAATATTTTTTCGGTAATGGAATTTTATAATCCTCTCTTTTGGAACCAAGTTCATCATCTGCTAACATTTTTACGATACTTGGTATATCAGCCTCTTTTGCTTTTCTGAATATTAACTCCACATTATTCTCCATATCAAAATCTACCCATCAGGTTATGAGCCTAACCTAAACACGAATAATTATACAAGAATGGGTGTCGGTCTTATACATCGCACGGTACCCGTCCGTTTTCGGGTTGCGGTTGGGTTTTTAGGTTGAGAAGCATAATGTTGTTTTTGGAAGTGTATCCCGCAGATGTGTATCCCGTTTATGACTAAAGCTGTCCATATGGGACTATACTACTCTAAAG
>LUOC01000126.1 GCA_001626655.1 Fidelibacterota bacterium REDSEA-S14_B6
CCGTCGAACTGGATCGAGACCGTTTACGGCAGCCGAGAGGGCCTTCAGTATATTCAGTGCGACGGGCTTCACCTCGTCGATCTTCTGAAGAAAACAGATCAAACTGAAGCGGCTGTCCGGCGAGAGCGAAAACCGCTTCTCCTCCACATCAGGACTGTCCGACTATTGGGACACGCCGGTTCGGACATTCAGAGTACTTACCACACTCAGCGGGAGATTGAAGCGGCGGAGGCGGACGATCCACTGCTCCACTCGGCGCGGATTCTTCGTGAGCGGAACATCATGAGCGGTGAGGAGATGGCGGCACTCTATGAATTGCTTCGGCAACAGGTGGGGGCCGTATTCGAACACGCCGCCGGCCGGCCCAAGCTCACCACCGCCGAAGATGTGATGGCGGCTATCGTTCCATCGCAGGGAAAGCGAACAGCGCCTCCGATGATCGATGAGAAAAAGAGAGAGAAAGTTTTTGGGAAGGAGTTCCCACGCCTGGGTGAACCGCAGCACATGGCGAAACTAATCAACTACGCCCTTTCCGAAATTCTTGCCCGCTATCCCGGCGCCGTGGTGTTCGGCGAGGATGTGGGACGGAAGGGGGGCGTCTACCACGTTACAGCCGGACTTCAGCAGAAGTTCGGTCCGAGGCGCGTCTTCGATTCGCCACTGGATGAGACCTCCATCATCGGCACCGCTATAGGGATGGCGCACAACGGGTTCCTCCCCATCGCCGAGATCCAGTTCCTCGCCTATTTTCACAACGCCGAGGATCAACTCCGTGGCGAGGCGGCGACACTGCCGTTCTTCTCGCAGGGGCAGTTTGCCAATCCCATGATCCTCCGCATCCCCGGACTGGCGTACCAGAAGGGCTTCGGAGGGCACTTTCACAACGACAATTCTCTTGCTATTTTCAGGGACATCCCCGGTATCATCATCGCCTGTCCCTCCAACGGCGCCGATGCGGTAAGTATGTTCCGGACCGCCGCCCGGGAGGCACATGAGAACGGCCGAGTAACCGTCTTTGTGGAACCCATCGCCCTCTACATGACGAAAGACCTTTCCGAGAAAGGAGATCGAGACTGGAGTTTCGCCTATGCCGATCCCGACCAAAAGATCGAACCGGGTCAGTTCGCTGTCCACGGCACGGGGCGGAACCTCACGATTGTGACCTACGGCAACGGCGCCTATCTCTCCCGTCAGGCGGCGGCGGAACTGGAGAAAAAACACCGCAAGAAATGTAGAATTATCGACCTCCGATGGCTCGCGCCTCTGGATGAAGAAGGTCTTGTGAAGGCGGTGGGGAAGTGCCCCAGTATCCTAATCGTGGAGGAGTGCCGCCGCACCGGTTCGCTGGGTGAGGCGTTGGTAGGAATGTTCGCGCAGCGGTGCAGTCACCGGCCGACCATTAGACTCCACGCCGCTGAGGACAGCTTCATACCCCTCGGTGTCGCCGCCACCGCCACACTCCCGACGAAGGAGACGGTCTTCACCGCTGCGCTGGAGATGCTGAATTGAAAGAACGGATCGCCGTCATCTGCCCCGGGCGGGGGGCCTACACCCGGGAGACGCAAGGCACTCTGACCGCCGGTGGTTTGGGAGACGACCTCGTCCGGCTGGACGGTCAGCGAAAAGGGGACGGCCTCCCCACACTGACCGAACTGGACAGCGCCCCCTTTCGCGCATCCACGCACCTTCCGGGGGAACACGCAAGTGTCCTCATCTACGCCTGCGGTCTGATGGACTTTCTCTCCATTGACCGGGATCGTTTCGATATTGTTGCTATAGCTGGGAATTCCATGGGGTGGTACACGGCGCTGGGGCTCGGCGGCGCGCTCGCTGACGGCGGTGACTACACGCTCCTCCAGACCATGGGCGCCATGATGAAAGACGGCCTCGTGGGGGGACAACTGATCTATCCATTAGTGGACGAAGAGTGGCGGCGTGATGCCGAGAAAGAGGAGATAGTGACGGAGGCTCTCGAATCGACCCGAGGATCCCTCTACCGTTCAATTCATTACGGCGGTTATGCTGTCATCGGCGGGGAGGAGGAGGCGTTAGGTGAACTGGCGAAAGCGCTCCCGGAAGTTGAAGATTATCCCTTCCGGATTCCCTACAACGGCGCCTTCCACACCCCGCTCATGGCGGACATCTCCGCCCGCGCCTTTGACCTTCTCCCGGATACACTTTTCCGGCAGCCGACAGTTCCACTCGTTGACGGCCTCGGCTCCGTGTGGCGGCCCTATTCAACATCAGTCACAGCGCTGAGAGATTACACACTGGGCCGCCAAGTGACCGATACATTCGACTTTACCGCCGCCGTCACCGTCACGGTGAAAGAGTTCTGTCCCGACGGGGTAGTCCTTCTCGGTCCCGGGAATCCACTGGGCGGTGCCGTGGGGCAAGCGCTGATCCAAAACAACTGGCTCGACATCGATTCGAAAACATCGTTCCTCGAGCGGCAGGCGGAGAACCCTTTTGTCGTCTCCATGGGAATTCCTGCACAGCGCGACATGGTGACCAAATGAAATCGCGTCACGGCAAAAAGAGAGTGTCGGCGAACCTGCGCCGGCGTTAAGTTTTCGCACCATGAAATATATCGGCCCCGACTTTTACGACATCTCCAGTCAGCTCACTGAAGAAGAGCTGTTTGTTCAGAAGACCGCCAACGAGTTTGTCACCAACGAGTTCAAGCCCGTCGTCAACGAGCACTACCACGCCGGGACGTTCCCTATGGAATTGATCCCCAAGCTCGGAGAGCTCGGCTTTCTCGGTTCGACCCTTCCGGAGG
>LUOC01000127.1:0-3593 GCA_001626655.1 Fidelibacterota bacterium REDSEA-S14_B6
CGCAGGACATCTGGCCGAACCAGCAGACCAGTATCCGGGCACAGAACCAGCTCACCGATATTCTCGTGCTCAACTACCAGCGAAGGGAGGCCCATCGCCAGACCGTGGACCCGGACTCCAACTGGGCCAGCATTACCACCACGCTCTACTCCAGCGATTTCAATCAGTCCCAGAGCAAGTTCTTCGAAATCTGGCTTCTCACCTCGGACAACACGAACGCCTCCATGTCGGTGGACCTCGGCTTTATCAGCGAAGACCAGAACGGCAACAGCATGATGGATACGGAAGACCGTCCTGAAGCTGGACTGCTGACAGGCAACACCCTCCTCGAGGAAGACGAGGACATCGGCCTCGACGGATGCACCGATCCGTTCGAGAACGGCTACGGCGGCTGCTTCGCCGACAGCATCACCTATTCTCAGGCGCTGGCCGATCCGCTGCTGGCGGAGCAGATCTACATCGGCGCCGATCTGGACACTCTCGATCCCAACGGCGACAACTGGGCCTTTCGCGAGGAGGACGCCGAAGGGCCGGAGAAATACCGCGATATCAACGGGACCGAGGGGAACGGCACCGCCGACCGGCCCATGGAAGGGGCCCGCTACCCCGACACGGAAGACATCAATCGCGACGGGAACTTCGACGCCAAAGACGACTACTTTTCCGCATCCTTCGATCTGAGCCCCATGAGCGAGGACTGGGAGGTCTATCAGGGGGGCTACAACGAAACGAGAATGGGAAAATGGCGCCTTTACAGAATTCCTCTGAACGAGTTCCGCATGGCGCGGGAGAACGGAAACATCACCTGGGACACCATCAAGTTTCTCCGTCTCACCCTGTCGGGAATCCGTGAGCGGGAGATGGTGCAGGTGGCCAAGGCTGAGATCGTCGGCAATGAATGGCAGGAGCTCGGCGTCCGTTCCGCCGATGCGTCACAGTATACCGAAGACGACAGCACCTTTGCCGTGACGGTGATCAACACAGAGGCAGAAAAACATTATGGAGCTCCAAGGGGCCCGCGCCCAGAGTTATCTCACCTACAAGAAGATGCGGATGTTCATTTACGGCAACAGCGACGACATCGGCGCCAGCGACACGGACGTCGATTTCTTCCTCCGCTTCGGCCGCGGGGACGACTACTATGAGGTGAGTTATCCGGTCTACGAAGGGTGGGATAAGGCGGAGCGGCGCAACTATCTTGAGCTCGACCTCGACTTTCTCACTGGCCTGAAACGGCGGGAGGAGGGGTATCGGAAGTTCGAGGACGACGACCGGTTCATCATCACCGATTCATCAAGAGTATACTTTTCTACCGCCAACGCCGGGAAAGATACGCTTCACCAGTATGCCGTTTACGGCGATCCGGCCCTGTCGAGAATCCAGTACTTCGTGGTTGGGGTGAGGAACAGGCACGGATCGAGGCCTGTCACCGGAGAAGTGTGGCTCGATGAACTGAGGCTTTCCGGCGTCCGGAAAGATGTGGGGAGCGCCGTCCGTTTTCAGTCTCAGCTCGCCGTTGCCGATGTGGGGAACGCCAGTATCTCCTACAACAGGCGGAACGCCGACTTCCACGTTCTGCAGGAGCGGCTCGGAACAGGCAACACCACCGAGCGGTTTCGGGCGGACACGCGCCTCCAGATAAACAAATTCCTCCCTCAGTCGTGGGGACTGAAGATACCGCTCAACGTCAGTTTCACCGACAACCTCACCACGCCGAAATACGCGCCGGGAACGGACATCCGCCTCCAGAGTGGAATGGCGCCGGACAGCATCCTGACGAAAGGGCGGCAGTTTTCTTACAACACCTCGTTCTCCAAATCGTCAAAGTCTGACAACTGGCTCACTCGCTACACGCTGGACAACCTGAAGTTCAACTACTCTGCGGGCAGAAGCATGAATTCCGATGTTCAGACGGCCGAGCGGCTGAACAGGAACAACTCCGGCGGCGCAAGCTATACACTCAGTTTCGGCCGGAACAACTACATCACCCCCCTCCGCCCCCTCGAGAAGCTCCCCCTTCTCGGAAAGAAACTGGCTGAAACACGGCTCTACTACACACCGTCGTCTTTTGACGTCACGGCCAAGGTAAGTGAGACGCTCAACGAATCGACGCCTCGAGTCGGTGAGAGTAAGACGCAGTACAACCTCGGCCTCGATCGGAACTTCAGGCTCGGTTACAAGATTCTTGAAAACCTTACGACCAACTTCACGAAAGTGGTAAAAAGTGACATGGATCACTTCCGAAACCGCTATATGGAGGCGGTCCGCGGCATGGATCCGGGGAAGGTGACGGACATCAACGAGAGCGCCACCACCACCTTCTCTCCCTTGCTGGCCGATTGGCTCCGCCCCAGCGTCAGCTACACGTCCAACTATCGGTGGGCCAAACCGCTTGAGAGCACGCAGGAAGGGGCCACCATCGCAGCGCAGGCGAGAGTGGCGACGTCCGTAAGTGTCACACCGAGGGCCCTTGTGGAAGTTTTCTACAAACCGTCCGCACCGGCGGGACGGAGGGGAGCGACAAGACGGCGGCGGGGCAGAGGCCGAACTCAGGAAACGAAGCAGGAAGAAGAAAAGAAAGAAAAGAAACCGCTCAGTCCGGAAGCTGAAAAAGTTCTTAAACTTCTCCACACCGCCGCCGGAAAAGTGAACCCCATCAGCATCACCTACAGTGAGAACCGAACAGAGAACGCTTTCGGTGTCCTCGGCTCCGCCGACATTCCCTATCGCCTTGGAATCGAGAAAGATCACGGCCTCGCCCACAGCGAGGAGGTGGGCGTAAACACCGGCTCACGCCAGTGGCAGCGAGATTTTTCCGTCCGGTCGGGTGTTTCTGTAACGCGCCAGATTAACACATCTTTCAACTTCGCCCGGAACAGGGTGTGGGGCGTGGACGGCAACCAGGTCAGGACCGAGACGCAGACCCGGGACTTTCTGCCTCAAGGTGTTATGGGCAATGAGGGGATGCCGGTGCCGGGATGGAACGTCCGGCTGACAGGCGTCGAAAAACTCCCCCTTGTCAAGAAGATCGCCCGATCGGCGTCGCTGGAGCACGGCTTCAGCGGGAAGGAGACTCGTGCATGGCAGAACCACGACCTCCAGACATCCAAGTACACCTCCTCATTTTCGCCGCTGGTTGGCCTCTCCATGTCGTCGAAAAAGGGGATGACGCTTTCGAGCCGATACGCCATCGTGAAGACGGTGGATAACCGGTTCGGCGGCATCAACAGTACGCGCGTCAAGACGGACAACACATGGACCGCCAGCACCAACTACGCCCACCGGGGAGGCTTTAATCTGCCGCTGCCGTTTTTCCGTGATTTTAAGTTCCAGAATACCATAAACTTCACGCTCACGTTTGATTACTCTCAGTCAACCACCGAGGAGCGGAATGATGTCCAATATGATCTTTCAATCACAGACAGGCGCAATTCGTGGAAACTGTCGCCCCGCATCTCATACACCTTCGGGAAAAACGTTACAGGGGGAATCTGGTATGAGTACAGGGAGAGCCATTCCAAGATCGTCGGCCGCAAGGTCGATCGGGACTTTGGCTTCGATGTGAACGTCCCAATTAGAGGATGACGGCAAGA
>LUOC01000127.1:3632-4334 GCA_001626655.1 Fidelibacterota bacterium REDSEA-S14_B6
GGGCCGAGAGTCCCCGGAACGGCGGGGCACCGGAAGGGGCTTCGTCACATCCTTGAGACTGTCTCCCCTCTCGCTGACACGGTGCTCCAGCAGTCGTTCTCCCACTCGGACGCTTACACCGGGAGACTCTACAAACTGACCAATGTGCTGGCCCGCTTCCGGCCGACGGAAAAGAGGCGAATCTGGATCGCTGCCCACTGGGACACCCGCCCCTGGGCGGATCAGGACAGGAATCCGAAGAACCGTTCAAAACCAGTTCTGGGGGCCAACGACGGCGCCAGCGGCGTCGCTGTACTGATGGAACTTGCCCATCAACTGGGGAAACAGCCGCCCCCCATCGGCGTCGACCTTGTCTTTATTGACGGAGAGGATATGGGAAAGTCAGGACAACTGGCACGTTTTTTCAACGGCTCACGTTATCTTGCCAGAAACATTCCGTCGCCACCACCGGAGTACTGCATCCTGATAGACATGGTGGGCGACAGCGACCTTCAACTTCCGGTGGAAGGGAACTCGTTGGAGCAGGCCCCTGATCTCGTGGATCGGCTTTGGGGTGAGGCGGAACAGCTCGGGCTGGCGGCGTTCAGTAGGGAGACTGCCTACTGGGTGGATGACGATCATGTGGTGCTCTACGAAGTGGGTGGTATCCCTTCGGTGGACATTATCGACTTTGACTACGGCCCCGGAAGAAAGAACTACTGG
>LUOC01000128.1 GCA_001626655.1 Fidelibacterota bacterium REDSEA-S14_B6
CCATCGCCCTTATCAGTTCTGCCGCCGTCATCTCCCCGGTCTGGCCGAATGTGACAGCTACTGCCAGCAGGGCGATCCCCTTTGCCGTTTTCACGATCATGTTTCCAGTTCCTTGAACAGTTGTGCCATTTCACGTTTGTAGATGGCCCGGCCCGCCAGCATGGTCCCCAGCACCGTGGCGAGGACGCCGGGGATGAAACCGATGTAGAAAAGTTCTGGCGTCACCTGGGCGTAAAAAACGTTGGACATAATAATGTTGGTGGAAGTGAGCCCTTCCAGCGCTTCCGAATAGTCGAGACCCACCTCCTGCATATAGTAGGTGAGGCCCAGCCCTATGCCGGTGCCGATGACGGTTCCAATGAAACCGATGATGACCGACTCAACAATCATGGAGCGGAACACCTGCCCTTTCGATTCACCGATGGCGAGCCGCATGCCGATCTCGCCGTAGCGGCGGAGGCCGTTCATGAGCCCCATGTTCCACAGCACAATCATAACAATAATCAGGAAGATCGCCCCCATAATGGCCATGGCGGCCATGCTGAAGTCTACCATCATCCCCATCTGGTTGGCGTCCCGCAGGGCCAGCATGGTGGGGCTGAAGATGTTGGTGGAATCACTGTGATTGAGATTGTAGTCAGTCCGCATGGCAACGGCTTCTTCATCCTCATAATAGAGCGAATTCTTGTAACCGAGAATTTCCGATGCGGCGTCATCCATATCGAGAGCCAGCCTCGCGCCGGAGATGTCCACAAGCATCATGTTTTTGTCCACCGGACCCATCTTGAGGTTGAATGTTCCCGTTACCGAAAAATTGAAGGTGGTGAATGCGCCGTGCATGGTGGAGCCGATAAAGGTGACGCTCTCTCCCAGCCTCACGCCCAACCGATCGGCAAGCTTTGAACTGAGGAGCGCTTCCTCAGGTTTGGCTGGGAGTCTCCCTTCCACCAGACGTCTCTCCAGTTCCCAAATCTCGATCTGGCGGGAACCGGCGGAGAAAAGGTCGAGACCGAAAGCGACGGCCGGGCCCTGAGCCCGGGTTTCACCCTGCTCATCGGGAACGTCCAACAGTCCGCCAAATGTGATGCGCGGCGTCCAGAAATGGTCGGCGTACTGCCCGCTCAGCTCCGCCATCATCTGCTGAGAACCGAGCAGGGCAAGATCGTTGGGGAGGAGCTGACTCTCTTCCTCATAAGCCCTTGTCGTCACTTTCACGTGACCTGTGGAGACAACCGCCGAATCGAGGAACATGCTGTTCAGAATGCCGGTGAGGAAGCCTTGAAAGAAGACAATCATCGCCACGGTGAGCGTCACCACGAGCACGGGAATGAGACTCCGTGACCGGTCCCTGAGAATCCCCTTTGTGAGGAACTTGATCATACGTTCACCTTCCCCCTCAGGGCGTCTGTCGGTTTCATCTTCGCAATCCGGCGGGACGGCATATAACTGACAATAAGCACAATTACCGACACGACCGCCATGGTGGTAACAAGAAGTCCCACGGAATAGACAGGGATGAGACGGCGGGCCACGATCAGCCCCATTTCAGAATAGTCGATGCCGACATCGAATCCATAGACGCCGAGATACCACAGCAGCGGACCGAAAACAACAACAGTCACAACCGCCGCCAAGAAGGCGTTCAGGCCTCCCTCCAGCGTGAACAGTCCCACGACTCGGGAGCGAGTCATCCCGAGCGCCATGAGGGTGCCGATCTCCCTGCCCCGCCGGAAGATGGACAGCACCTGCGCGTTGAAAATCCCCATGGCTGCAAGAGCGAGGAGAATAAAGTACATTATTCGGGCGTTGGGCTCGTCCGCTTCAATCATCGCCTCCATGTCCCTGATGAGGTACTGCACATCCCGGGCGATCCAGTCGCCGCTGTTTTGCAGCGGTGGCAAGTTTTCCTCATGGATCACATAAGTCGCTTCCCCTTCCATGGCTAGCATGGTCTGGGTCTTCTCTAGCGGCAGCCAGATGTGACCCATGTCCACCTTAAAGTTTTCCGTCTGCATGATGTGGACGACTGTCCCCTCGTCGGCGTCGTAGGTGCGGTCGGCATCCAGCCAGCGAATTGTGAACGAATCACCTACCTTCAGCTTTGCGTAATCGGCCATCCCTGGTCCAATCAGGACCGGGATAGTTCCTCCGTTGTGGTCGTTCAGTGAAGACGTCGGCAGATTGACAAGTGTCTGGGCCGGGCTGATCCCTTTCATGATCACAGGCATGATTCGGTCGTTGGGATAGATAGACGCCTGGCTCACCAGAACTGCGGCTGCCGTCCCGTCATCGACCTGTCCCAGGATTTCAGCAGGCGGTACGGCGTGGGCATCTTCAAAAGTGGTGGGATCGGCAGGATCGTACTGAGGGTGCCAGTAGGCGCCGCCGGCGATTTCAGTCTCGATGGAGACCTGCTTGGCGTGTTCCCGCATGCCGTCGTACATGCCGGACATGAGCACGATCAGAAAGAACGAGATGGCGGTGACGAAAACATTCAGCCATGTCCGAAGCCGCGCGCCGAGGAGATTCTTGATGGCGATCTTGAAAAGCATGCTCATCCCTGAGGGTGCTCAATTCTTTCATCTTCGGAAATCTGGCCGTCGTCAAGATGGATGATCCGCCGGAGGTAAGCCATGATCTTCTCATCGTGGGTGGCAAAGATGAAGGATGTGGAGAGCTCCCTGTTCAGCCCCGTCATAATCTTCATAATGTGATGTGAGTTTTCGGCATCGAGGTTGGCAGTCGGTTCGTCCGCCAGAATCAGCTCCGGCTTGTGAACAATCGCTCGAGCGATGGCCGTCCGCTGGCACTCGCCGCCGCTCAGCATGGCCGGCCGGGAATTGAGCTTGTCCGTCAGGCCGACCCACTCCACCGCTTCCTTCACCATCTTCTCTCGCTCTTTTTCCTCCACTTTGTTCAGGATCAGCGGAAGCTCCACATTCTCAAATACGGTGTAGACCGGAAGCAGGTTGTAGCTCTGGAAAATGAACCCCATATGCTTCCGCCTCAGAAGCGCCCGATCTCCGTGGGACGTGTTGTCCAGCACTTTACCAAGAACGTCCACCGTCCCTTCGGTGGGTGAATCGAGGCCGCCAATAATGTTGAGCAGCGTCGTCTTCCCCGAGCCCGACGGCCCCACGAGACCGGTGAACTCCCCTCTTGCGAAGGAGAGGGTGACATCCTTCAGAGCGGTGAAGTAATCGCCGCCGACGGGAAACTGCTTCAAAAGGTGGTTAATTGTAACAACAGCGCTGTTTTGCATCGTTTGGTTCCTAGTGATTGTAGATGAGCATCAGGTTAAACACGTTTCCAAAACCGGCCAAACTGGCGGGAAGATAACTTTCAGGAATATCATAATCGACTCTTTTCGGACTGGCAGAGAACAGAAGGTTTATGCTGAAATAGTCGTAGGTAATCCCCCAGCGAAAAAAATGGAACATCCGCTCACCCTTCCAGTCTATCTGTGTTACCGCCATCAAGTGATGAAGGAGCCCCACCGGCATACTCGCCATGAGAATGGTATAGGTCTGGTCATCGGTGTCCGAAGGTTCCCAATGTTCCAACGAAGCGCCTCGGATGGTCATGGTCTCAGTCATCAGCTGTGCGGACCGGGCATGATGATGGGAAAGAGTCCCACCTGCTGGGGACTTACCGACGGATCGCCGTGATAGGTGATGCCCCAGTCACCTGAGGCGAGAGACAGTTCCGCCCTTCCGCCGTAGGAGAGTGTGTCCAGTTCGCTCTTGATGGCCCAGCCCCAGAGCGCCGCCGAACCGGAAGGAAAGAGCCGAAGCCTGAACGCATCCACGCCGTCGGTCTGGCCTGTGGGATCACGAAGGTCGATAGTGTCAAACCATGAGGTGGGCCTGAGAAACTGCGCCGGGCCGAACGCGATCTTCTGAAGCCCCAGCCGCGCTTCCATTCTCGGTGTTGAGTATCTTACCCATCCG
>LUOC01000129.1 GCA_001626655.1 Fidelibacterota bacterium REDSEA-S14_B6
GCGTAAAGGACCGTCCCGTCCTGAACAATCTTGAACAGCCCTTTATCCTCAGACCAGTGGAAAAGCTGGCCGCTTGTGATGGTGAGACGCAAGTCGAGGGGGGAGTCAGATTTCAGGATCATTGAAAAAAGAGACCCCCGCAGAGCGGGGGCCAGTCTTGTCGGTTCGGTCAGTGAGGTGTGTTACTCACATTTCGAAAAGCCGCAGCTGGGGCAGGTGACACAGCCGTTTTCGTGAAAGATATCACTTCCGCAGTCGGGACAGGTGGTCATAGTCCGCGGATTGTAGTTGGCCGTCTCTGCCTGCTGGGGACCCTCCACCATGGTGAAGCGAGTCTTCATGACTTCTTCGGGTGTGTCCTCAGCGTCCACCGGCTGTTCGTACAGGTACGACTCCAGCGCCTTTCCGATGGCATCAGGAGTAGAGAGGACGAGCTGGCCATTTTCCCAAGTGGGGTTCGGTCCGCTGATCCCCTTGAGCTGCTTCACCACGTCCACAGGATCGATGCCGGAACGGAGGAGATTGAGCGGCGGCATTTCCCCCCGCTTTTCCGATGGTAGTGAAAACTTCGCACAGCCCTTTCTCATCCTCATTAATTGTGATGTAGAGGGATCCTTCGCCGGTACGAATCCTCTTGGTTACGCCCCTTGTTTCTCCCGGCCTTATGCGCGGACGAAGTTCCCCGCTGGCCCGCCGGCCTGAAACTGCCACAGCCTTGGAATCGTCGGCTTCGGTCTCGAGTGTCTCGCCATTTTCCTTCGCTCTCTGGTCTTCAGAAATCAGGATTCCCTCCCGGGAGCTCTCCCGGTAGACAGTGATCCCCTTCAGGCCTGCTTTATAGGCGGTCATATAAATGTCCGCCACTGTCTCTTTATCTATATTGGCTGAGAGGTTGACGGTAGAGCTGATGGAGGTGTCTATATACTTCTGGATAACGCCCTGCATTTTCACCCTGAAGTAGGGGTCGATGTGGTGGGCAGTGACAACATATTCGGGCAGGTTCTCATCGTCGCCGAAAAGCGATCGAACGGTGGGGTGGTAAACTTTGAATTCCTTGAAGGTGTTGCCGTATCCCTCGTTCTGTTTCACTCTGCGAAAATAGGAAGTCTGGAAGACCGGTTCAATGCCCGAAGTTACCCGGGCGACGATGGCGCCGCTTCCCGTAGGCGGAACTGTCAGCAGGGTTGCGTTTCGAATTCCATTTTTCTCAATGCTGGTCTTAAGGTCATCGCTCAGTTCCTGCGCGAACTTGCTTTCCGAGAATCCGTCCCATTCAAAATTGGGGAACGCCCCCTTTTCCTGTGCGAGGGTCACCGATGTTTCGTAGGCGGTATCCCGCATCAGTGAGCAGATTTCGTCGGCCACTTCAAGAGCTTTGTCACTATCGTAAGAGATGCCCATCCGGATGAACATGTCGCCGAGGCCCAGCAGTCCCAGACCGACGCGGCGGTCCTTCAAGGCATTGTCCTTCTGTACGTCCAGCGCGTGCCGATCGACGTTATACTCCACCACGTTGTCCATGAACCGGGTGGCGATGGCAACCGTCTCGCAGAAAGGTTCTGTCATGAACTGGCCGTCCTCATCGACAAAGCGGTCGAGGTTGACAGAACCGAGGTTGCAGCATCCGCCATCGGGGAGCGGCTGCTCACCGCAGGGATTCGTTGAAACGAGAGGAGAACAGTACTCCGCATTGTGGTAATCCTGCATTGTCTCCCAGAAGATGATGCCCGGTTCGGCGCTCTCGTGCGCCGCGGTAACAATCTCGCCCCACAGTTCGCGGGCGTCGATAGTTTCATAAACTTTTCCGCTCCAGGTCAGATCGAAGGTTGTGCCGTCTTCCACAGCTTTCATGAACGAGTGAGTCAGCAGGACAGATATGTTGGAATACTTCACCATGTCCACATCATTCTGCTTGATGCCGACAAACTTCCTCACGTCAGGATGGTCCACCCTGATGGTCTGCATATTGGCGCCGCGCCGCCCGTGCTGCGCAATGGTGTTGGTATTTTCGCTGAAGAGGTTCATAAAGCCGGTCGGGCCGCACGATTCACCGCCGGTGCCGCCGATGGTCGAGCCGCTGGGCCGGAGCACGGAAAGATCGTGGCCACAGCCGCCGCCGTACTTGTAGGTGATAGCCTCGTCTTGGATCGCGTCATAGATGGACTTGATGGAGTCATCTTTGATACCGACGACGTAGCAGTTGTTCAGGGTGGTGGTAATATCGTCTCGGCCGGCGCCGTGCATAATCCTGCCGCCGGGAACGAATCGGAAATCTTCGAGAATCGTAAAGAACCGCTTGTACCAGAGATCCACATCCTTCTCCACAGATGCCATCGCTTTGGCGATTCGCTTCCACATGTCGTAAGGGTTGGTCTCCCACGGCGCGAGGTATTTATTCTTGAGAACTTCTTTACCTAGTTCGTCATCTTTGTAGTATTCATCGATTGTAAAACGGGTGGGAGTCTTCTCACCCAAAACTTCTGGAAGGTCGGTTTCTGGACCTTTTACTGCACCCTTTTTCTCCAGTTCCTGATTGTCAGGAATTTTGCCCGAGGATTTCTCCTTGGAGCCGGAGACAGGAAATTCGTACTGCATTACTTCTGCCATCAGCTACTCCAAGCTATGTGGTTTACAACTTAGGATCCCTCCGGATAGAGAACCGGACCGGAATGCCCCGCGAGTCGTAGATCGAATATAAATTGAGGTGCGATTTGTGGCAAGCGGAAATGGCTAAATTCTTAGCAGAGCCGCCACTTTTTTTCATTTTTTTTGAACCCTTCCAGCTAAATTCGTGTCGCATTTGCGCCCGTGATGTAATGGTAACATCCGAGCTTCCCAAGCTCGTCATGTGGGTTCGATCCCCATCGGGCGCTCAGGTTTTCAAATTTGTTAAGCTGAGCCTTTTCGGCTCGATTTAGTTATGTCACCAATCCCCACAGTCGCCATCATCGGCCGGCCAAACGTCGGAAAATCGACGCTCTTCAATCGTCTTGTTCAGCGGCGGCACGCCATCGTGGACGAACAGGAAGGGATCACTCGCGACCGGATTTATGAAAAGGTGGACTGGTCAGGCAAACAGTTCACGCTGGTGGACACAGGAGGATACATTCCGGAGGAGGCTGACGTTATCGATGCGGCCGTCCGCGAGCAAGTGGGATTTGCCATCACCGAAGCGTCGCTTATCCTCTTTGTTGTGGACGGCAGGGACGGCATCGTCGCCTCCGACGAGGTGCTGTCGGGACTTGTGAGGCAGTCGGAGAAACCGGTCATCGTCCTTGTGAACAAAATTGACAATAACGAAATGGAATGGCTCACCGCCGACTTCTTCCGCCTCGGGATGGAGACGGTCCTGTCTGTCTCTGCGCTGGGAGGGCGAAAGATTGGCGACCTTCTTGACGAAGTGGTGCAGCGGCTTGGCCAGATCCCTGAACAGCAGAATGAAGAGGAGGCGGTAAGAGTGGCCATCGTGGGGTGTCCCAATGTTGGGAAGTCATCTATCACCAATCGACTGTTGGGCCGGGAGAAATCAATCGTGACGGAAATCCCCGGCACCACCCGGGACGCCGTGGACTCCGAAGTGCGGTACCACGGGAAGAAGTTCATTCTGGTGGATACTGCGGGCCTCAGGAAAAAATCGAAGATCAGTGATGATGTGGAATTCTACTCCACCATCCGGACGCAGCGCGCCTTGGAGAAATCCGATGTGGTGGCGGTCGTCACCGACGCTCAGGAAGGGTTCCGGAAACAGGATCAGCAGATTGTGGAGCAGGTGATTGAAACGGGGAAGGGCCTTCTCCTTGTTGTG
The DNA here is from genome assembly GCA_001626655.1 of Fidelibacterota bacterium REDSEA-S14_B6. Lineage (GTDB taxonomy): Bacteria > Fidelibacterota > Marinisomatia > Marinisomatales > S15-B10 > S15-B10. The sequence continues at coordinate 3,806 of LUOC01000129.1, forward strand.
AACAAATGGGACCTTATCGAAAAAGAGACTCACACACTGAATGAGACGGCGGTGGAAATGAGGCATCGCTCGCCAGCGCTAAAAGATTTTCCCATTCTATTTGTCTCGGCGCTGACGAAGCAGCGTGTCTCGTCGTTCTTGGGTGAGTGTCAGAAAGTGTTTGACGTCTGGTCAGCGGAACATCCCACCTCGCGGATCAACGCCGTCCTGAAGAACGCCACGGAACGGAATTCACCTCCGGCGGTGAAGGGGAAGCATATTCGTCTAAAGTACGGGACCCAAACAGGGTCACGACCGCCGCGGCTGTCACTGTTCTGTAACTTCCCAGATCTCATTCCCGCCGCATACCGGAACTATCTTGAAAACCAGTTCAGGGCCGGACTTGACCTCCACGGCACCCCGTTAAAGCTTCAGTTCAAGCGGTCGTGAAGGGCCGATTACCGATTGCCACGCAAGATGGTTATTTGGTAAATTCATAAGTGCGCAGAGAGGAGTCTCGAGTCTATCGACCTCCCCGAGCCGCAGCAAAGTTTATTGACATACGCGGGGTGGAGCAGTCTGGTAGCTCGTCGGGCTCATAACC
>LUOC01000013.1 GCA_001626655.1 Fidelibacterota bacterium REDSEA-S14_B6
GGCGTTGGAAAATCGACGGTGGGGCGCATTCTCGCCAACCGTCTCCAGTGGGCCTTTGTCGATCTGAACGAAATGCTTGAAGCTATCTACAACCGCTCTCTTACCGAGATTTCCGACTCCTTCGGCGAAGCATCGCTCCGGAATATGGAAGCGACCATGCTGAATGAACTGTCGCAAGGCGAACATCAGGTCTTCGCCTGTAACAGCGATACGGTATTGGAGGAGAGCAAACTGAAGACCATGGACACCACTGGCGCCACCATCTGGCTCGACGCTCCCGTCGCCGATCTCGTGAAAAGGATGGAGACGAAAGAGATTATTATAGAGGCGGGAGGCGATCCAGGAAACATCCTCCAGGAGATGCTCGACGACCGGAAAAAGTATTATGAAAAGGCGAATGTCCGCGTCGCCACAGATGATCTCTCACCCGAAGTGACAGCGGAGGAAATCATCAATATCCTGAGCCAGCTTTAGCGGTCACTCCCTCGCCCGCTCAATCTTGCCGCCGAGGGATTGAAACTTCTCCTCGATTCTCTCATAACCGCGATCGATATGGTAGACACGGGAAATTTCAGTCCGACCTTCCGCGGCCAACCCTGCAAGAATGAGGGAAGCGCTGGCACGGATGTCCGTAGACATGACATGTGCCCCTTTCAGCTGTTCTCTCCCCCTCACTTCCGCCACGTTCTGATGCAGGGTAATGTCCGCCCCGAGCCGGTTAAGTTCAGCGATGTGCGTAAACCTGTCGAGATAGACTGTATCGGTGATGGATGAGTCGCCTTCCGCCATGGACATGAGAGCCATCCACTGCGCTTGAACATCCGTGGGGAAGCCGGGATAGATGGCCGTCGTCATAGAGACCGCCGCCGGTCTCCCCTTCTTTGCGATCGTTACATGTGAGTCACCGACCTCGATTTCGTTCCCTGTCTCTCGAAGCAATTCGACCACCGAGGATAGATGTTCCGGAACGACCGAATCGACGGTGATCCGTTCTCCCGACATCGCCCCCGCGATGAGAAACGTAGCCGCTTCGATGCGATCGGGAATTACGTCCACGTCGGCACACCTCATTGCTGATGAACCTTCGATCCGGAGTTCGCTCGTACCGACTCCTGAAATCCTTGCCCCCATGTCGCTCAGGAAATCACAGAGGCAGGTTATTTCCGGTTCCATTGCGGCGTTGGATATGGTTGTATCACCCACCGCTCCAACTGCCGCCATCACGGCGTTTCCGGTAGCGCCGACAGATGAAACCTCAAATTCGACGGAGCCGCCGCTCAAATTCTCCCCCTTCGCCACAATGTATCCGTCTTCCAGTTCAGTCTCGGCGCCGATCTTTTCCATGGCATCCACATGAAAATTGACGGGCCGCGGTCCCCAGGCACAACCGCCGGGCATGGAAACTTTTGCGTACCCGAAGCGGGAGAGCAACGGCCCGAGAACATAGAAGGAAGCGCGCATCGTTTTCACAAGATCGTAAGGCGCTTCCGGATTGTCGCATCCTGACGAATCGATGTCAAGGCGCCCTTTTTCAAACTCGACGGTACAACCGATGATCTCAAGGAGCCGGATCATGGTCCTGGTGTCTCTCAGGTCCGGGACCCGACTGATCTTGTAAGTTCCCGGCACAATGATGGTGGCCGCCATGATAGGCAGTACTGCATTCTTGGCGCCGCTGATTTCAACCGTACCGCTCAGCGGCTCCCCTCCGTGAATTACCAGTTTATCCATCAGTTCTCCTCAGCCGACCTCGTACTCGCTAATAACAGAAGGAATCATCTCAATCAGGTCGGAGGCGATTAGGCCTCGATACCCTTTTTGACTGAGCAGACGGTCGGCGCACTCGCCGTGCAGATAGACGCCAATCTCGGCCGCCGCTTCCACGGGCGTCCCCTGCGAGAGAAAACTTCCGATGATGCCTGCCAGCACATCTCCTGTCCCGCCGCTGGCGAGCCCCTGATGACCCGTACAGTTTGCCACCACTTCGTTCCCGAACGCAGTCAGCGTCGGTGCGCCTTTCAGGACGAACGTTCCACCCGTCCGGTCTGCCGCATCCCCGGCGAACTTGAAGGGGTCGCCGGTAATCTCGTCACGCGGGACGCTAAACAGTCGAGACGCCTCACCATGATGTGGCGTTAACACGAACGGACAGTTAATCGATTCCAGGATCTTCAGATTGTTGCTCATATGAGTAATGGCGTCGGCATCCATGAGCATCGGTTTTCTGCTAGTCTCAAATACACAAAGCCGCGCCCTTCGTCGGGAATGGGGAGTGTCATCGGTTCATCAAGTTTTCTTTCGAAAACAGGATTGAGCGATTCGGGCACGGCACACATGACCAGTCCCGAACCGCTTCTCATGGCGGCGTTGGCGGCCAGGACCGCGGCGCCGGTAAACCCCCGCGAACCGGCGATCACGAGCAGTTTCCCCTGCCGATGTTTGTACGTATCAGGTTTCGGCGATGTGAGAGAGCTTGCGATAAAATCTTCATCAGTGAGTCGCTTCGAGATAGTGAAGTTCGCAAACGCTTCTTCAGGATAGCCGAGATCGGCGACAGTGACATCTCCGGCCGCTGACCTTCCGGGTTGGAGGACAAGCCCCTGTTTCAGGAATCCCATGGTCACGGTGGCGTCGGCCTGAACGGCTGATCCGCAAACCGTGCCGTCGGTGGCGTTTACACCGGACGGGATGTCGATGGAGAGCCGCTTCCCTTCAGCGCCGTTCATCCCCTCGATCCACGCCGCCGATTCAGGTCTGACCTCCCCCGATATGCCCGTTCCCAGCAGACCGTCCACGAGAAGCGCGAAGCCGCTAAGATC
>LUOC01000130.1 GCA_001626655.1 Fidelibacterota bacterium REDSEA-S14_B6
GCGTGGAGTGGCGTCAAGTTACGCGATGTTTTCTATCAGCTTAATAAACTTACAGAGACAACGGCCCACTACACTGCTCACTTGGAATTAGAGTCTACAAAGAATCAGACTATTGATCTGGCACTGTCTATCATTGGAGAACCGTGGCCCGGTATCAGGAAAACAGTGACAGCCCAACCAGGGTTAAACATATTCTCAATCGATTTCGACATTGAGAATCCAGAGCTTTGGTGGCCCAATGGTTACGGCGAGCAGCGGCTCTACCGGATGAAAGCAGAGATCATCGGTGAAGGATCAATGTTGGATTCCAAAGAGGAAAAGATCGGGGTGAGAACAGTGAAATTAATTCGGGAGCCCGACGAAAACGGAACCAGTTTCGAATTTCACATCAATGGGGTTCCCATTTTCATGAAAGGGGCCAATTACATTCCTGCCGATTTCTTCAATCCTCAGGCGGCGGAACGTTACGGGGAAGTGGTGGAGGCGGCGAAAAACGCTCATATGAACATGCTTCGGGTCTGGGGGGGCGGCGTCTATGAGAATGACGAATTCTATCGGCTATGTGATAAGAATGGTATCCTTGTCTGGCAGGACTTCATGTTCGCCTGCTGCATGGTGGCCACTGATACCCATCATCTTGAGAACATCCGTCTGGAAGCAGAAGAAAATGTGAAGCGCTTGCGAAATCATCCTTCATTAGCCCTCTGGTGCGGAAACAATGAGAACCTCACCGGCTGGAAAGAGTGGGACTGGAAACGACTCTATAGTCACTCCGACACCGACTCAGTTGCCATATGGAAAACGTACCAGCGCCTGTTTTACGAAACTCTTCCCGCCATTGTTGAAACTTTCGATCCCGGGAAGGCTTATTGGCCTTCCTCCCCCTCTTCTGAAGGAAATCGGCTCCAAAATCGGTTCTCGGGAGATCAGCACGAGTGGGGGGTTTGGTTCGGTCAACAGCCGTTCTCTCATTACGAGCGAAACGCTGGTCGTTTCATCAGCGAGTACGGCATCCAATCGCTCCCAGCCCTGAAGTCAGTAAAACAGTTCGATCCAAGCCACTGGAAAGACGGTCTCTCTTCACCTGTCGTCACCGCCCGCCAGCGCTCTAAGATGCAGTGGATCGCCCCTGACTTCGACGGGTACGATATGATGGAACACTACATTTCTCTCCGTTACTGGCCAGCGAAAGATTTTGAGTCGCTCCTCTATCTCAGCCAGCTATCCCAGGCCGACGCCCTGAAGCGGGCTGCCGAGTCCCACCGCAGAAACAAGCCGACGACGATGGGTTCTCTCTACTGGCAACTGGTCGACTGCTGGCCTACAGTCTCCTGGTCCACCATCGATTACTTCGGACGGCGGAAGGCAGCCCATTACGCCATCGAGCGGGCATACCGTGATGTGATCATCGCTGCCGCACAAGAAGACGACTCACTCCATATTTCTGTCGTTTCAGACAGGCTCGAGCCGTTTCGTGGTGAGGCGGTCGTTCGTCTCAGAGACACCGGAAACCGTGTGCTGAAGGCGGACACCGTGTCAGTCACGGCAACCAACGACCGGTCCGTAAGAGCGATCTCTTATCACATCAAATCACTCTTGGACAGCCTCCCACCGGAGAGGGCCGTGATCCAGACTGTTCTGCTCGAAGGGGCGCAGGTGATCCATCAGAACACCCATCTGATTGTTCCCCCGAAAGAGTTGGTGATACAGAAACCGCTTGTTGCTCTTGAGGCCACCGTGGAGCAAGGTCTAATCGAACTGACGCTCGAAACGGACGTCTTCGCGAAGAGCGTGGTAATCTCGACCGCCGGGGCTGATGGAATTTTTTCAGACAATTTCCTCGATCTCTATCCAACCGAGAAGGTGACAATCAATTTTGCCCCCAGAAAATCTCTCGGAGACAAACTCCCTCGTTTCCAAATTCGGAGCTTGTATGATGTTGCTAACTAACCGTTTAAAAGCAGTTTCGATCCTCGCCGTCTGCGCCCTCTGGAGCTGCGCTCCTGAAGGGAGCGAAAAAGTGACAGATTGGGTCGATCCGTTCATCGGCACGGCCGGAACAGGCCATACCTTCCCGGGAGCGACGATGCCCTTCGGAATGGTTCAGCTAAGTCCCGACACGCGCCAGAGCGGCTGGGACAACTGCTCCGGTTACCACAGCGCCAACCCAACCATTCTCGGCTTCAGCCACACCCACCTTTCGGGAACAGGCGCCATCGATTATGGTGACATCCTGTTCGCCCCTATGTCGGGAGAACTTCTGACCGAACCGGGAGAGGAGACCGATCCCGAGGCCGGCTACCGATCGGCCTTTTCTCATGACAGCGAAGTGGCGGAACCGGGATACTACCGCGTCGTCCTTGAGGACGACATGATAGAAGCGGAGATGACGGTGACGGAAAGGGTCGGCCTCCACCGCTACACTTTTTCGAAAGAGAGTAATGGGCACATTCTGATTGATCTAAAGCACGGTCTCGGGGACCGAGCCACAGAGGTGTGGGCTGAGATCACCGGGGACAGTGAAATTGTCGGCATGCGCCGCTCCACCGGCTGGGCGAAAGATCAGTTCATCTACTTCGTGGCGCAGTTCTCCCGGCCGTTCCAGACAGCTCGTTTGTTCAGAGACGGAGAACCTAATGACGGCAACCGAGCCGAAGGGACGGACATCAAGGTGGGTCTGACCTTTGACGTCGACCGAGAGAAGAAAGTCCTCGCCAAGGTCGCCATTTCGGCGGTGGACATTGAAGGGAAAAGAACGGTGGGAGGAGATGCTGTCCGTCATCACCGTGAAAGGGGGAACGGAGGTGGAGAAGACCAATTTCTATACGGCGCTCTATCACAGTCTCATCGCCCCGAACGTCTTTAACGATGTAGACGGCCGATACCGCGGCGCCGATCTTGAGATTCACCAGTTGCCGCCGGGGCGGTCCATGTACACTGTCTTCTCGCTCTGGGACACTTTCCGGGCTGCCCATCCGCTCTTCGTCCTGCTGTACCCAGATCTCGCCACGGAGTTTGTACGGACACTGCTGGCGAAATATGAAGAGGGCGACCTCCTCCCTGTCTGGGAACTAGCCGGAAACGAGACAGGCACCATGATCGGCTATCACTCCATTCCTGTCATCGCTGACGCCTACGTAAAAGGACTGAGAGATTACGATGTGGAAGCGGCCTTCTCCGCCATGAAGGCGAGCGCGGAGGCCGATCACCTCGGCCTCGATCACTACAAGGAGAAAGGTTACATCCCCATCGATCGTGAAAACGAAGGCGTCTCGAAAACTTTAGAGTACGCTTATGACGACTGGTGCATCGCCCAGATCGCCGACGAACTCGGCAAGGAGAAAGATTACGATCACTATATGCGGAGGGCCATGAATTACCATCAGGTCTTTGACCATGAAACCAAGTTCATGCGCGGTAAGAAAGGGGGTCAGTGGGAGTCTCCCTTCGATCCCTTCGCCGTCACTGCGGCGTACACAGAGGCGAACGCGTGGCAGTACACTTACTTCGTCCCTCATGACATTTCGGGAATGATGGAGATGATGGGTGGTGAGGCCACCTTTGTGGATCGACTGGACGATCTTTTTTCCGCTTCAACCGATCTCTCCGGAAGGCACCAGCCGGACATCACGGGTCTCATCGGTCAGTATGCTCACGGCAATGAACCGAGCCACAATTTTGCCTATCTGTATAATTATGCGGGTGCGCCGTGGAAGACTCAAAGCCGCGTAAGGCAGATTATGGATGAACTTTATAAACCCACACGCGCCGGACTGAGCGGAAACGAAGACTGCGGGCAAATGTCATCATGGTATGTGTTCAGTGCGATGGGTTTTTATCCCGTAACGCCTGGCGCTCAGGAATATGCGATCGGTTCGCCGTTGTTCAAATCGGTGACCATAAATACCGGAAACGAAAAGCCGTTCAAAATTTCTGTAAAGGGAAGCGGATCGTATATTGAGTCAGCAAGATTGAACGGGAAGAAATATCCATACTCATTTATTAAGCATGAAGATATAACCGAGGGCGGCACACTGAAGTTGACCATGGGCAAATCCCCGAACAAAAATTGGGGAAAAGATTCTGCCCACCGGCCGCCTTCATCTGTGCAAACAGCTTTTGTAAGGAATCCGGTCATTACGGCTCCGTCGCGTGCTTTTCTGGACAGTATGGAAATATCCATAGCTCAGCAGGGAAATGATGCTGACATTTTTTACACTCTGGATGGATCGAATCCGGACACCTTCTCCGCAGAATACGAAAGTTCCATCATGTTAACCGAGTCCGCCGTGGTAAAGGCGGTATCAACATTCAACGGTTATTCAAGCGGTGTTGAAACCGTTTCTTATATCAAGCTTCCTTATGCTGTTTCGATAGATTATGCTATTCCCTACAGCAGTCAGTATACCGGCGGCGGCCCAGACGGGCTTTTCGATACGATACGCGGGCATGAAAATGCCTGGGGAGCATGGCAGGGTTGGTTTGGAGATGATTTTGAGGCAACTGTTGATTTGGGATCGGTCAGAGATATTTCATCGGTTAGCGCAACATTTCTGCAGAATGCGGTCAGTTGGATATGGCTTCCGAAATCGGTATCATTTGAAATTTCTGAGGACAGCGAAACATTTGAAAAGATCGGGTCCCGAAGACATTCGGTGTCTGTAAAAGAGCTGGATCCTTTCATAAAGGATTTTAAGCAATCCGTTTCGAAGCCGGTTCGTTACATTCGAATTAAAGCAAAGAATATTAGAACATGCCCTAAATGGCATCCCGGCGCCGGCAATCCGGCCTGGATATTCATTGATGAAATCAGCATCAATTAGAATAGATGCCAAAAAATAAATTTCTAATTCCATTCATTGCTCTGGTATCGCTCTTCTTTTTGTGGGGGTTTATAACGGTTTTGGTGGATTCACTTATTCCCAGGATCAAGGAATTATTCACACTAACCTATTTTCAGGCCGGACTGGTTCAATTTGCGTTTTTTATGGCTTATTTTTTGCTCTCTATTCCTGCAGGATCGATTCTGGCCAAGATCGGCTATAAGAATGGAATTCGATTAGGACTATTAACGATGGCGCTGGGCTGTTTCCTATTTTACCCCGCCGCCGATTTCAGGCAATTCAACATTTTTTTGATGGCTTATTTTATTTTAGCCGGCGGAATGACGATTCTGCAGGTTGCCGCAAATCCATTCGTAGC
>LUOC01000131.1 GCA_001626655.1 Fidelibacterota bacterium REDSEA-S14_B6
GAGCCCCGTGAGACCGAGGATCAGCCAGCCGCTCTGTCCTGAGGCACGTTCAGAAAGTGCCACCACCCACGGTCCCAGAGACCGCCCCGCCAGGAGAAAGTCGGGGAGTGTTTTATTGAATCGTGCCGTCACAATTCCGACGACGAGAATCATCAACAGATAGATGACAAAACCGACGGTGACAGCCTGATTCATGCTAGTATCCCGCTGGCGGCGATAACCCCGACCACAATGCAGTAGCCGCTAAAGAGATAGAGCCTCCCCGATTCGAGGAGCCCAAGAAGAATCTTCAGCGCGCCTAATCCAATGGCGAAGGCTGAAATGAACGCCATCGTCAAAACTCTCGCAGACACTTCGCTCCCGCCCATCGCCAGAATGTCCGGCAACGTGAGAAGCCCCGATCCGATGAGCGCCGGAATCGCGATCAGAAAAGAGAACTGTCCTGCGTTCCGGGCCGAGATGCCGAGCCACAGCGCGGCGGCGATGGTGATTCCTGACCTCGATATCCCCGGCAACAGCGCGGCTGTCTGCGCAATTCCGATAAGGAGCGCCAGCGCGAGAGTAATTTCGCGAGACGGTGACTTTCCAACCCATCGAGTACTGCCGAGTATGACGCCCGTCACAATGAGGCACCAGCCGACAAGCGATATCGTGCTGAAAACAGATTCAATGTGAGACTTGAAAATCAGGCCGATCAACGCCGCCGGCACGGTCGCCACGGCGATGGCACCGATCTCTCCAAGTTCGCCTTCTTTTAATGCATTGCCGATGAGCAACGTCAGATCTTTCCGGAAAATGACGATGATGCTGAGGAGTGTACCGAGGTGGACAACCACCTCAAACGCCAGTCCCCGGAGATCGGCGTTAAGCCAGTTCGCCATCAGCACGAGATGACCGGAGCTGCTAACCGGAAGAAATTCGGTGGCGCCCTGAATTGCACCGAGAAGAAGTGCCTCTAATGCCGACATAATACTTTAAAGCTGACGCTCGATACCATTGATTTATCCAAGATAACAGATATTTCTTCCAGCCTTCTCGCCGTCACGGCGGAAGGAGTGAAGGCCGCTCCCGGAACAAGAGGTGCACCTTCTATCGAAACTGATGTTCTCACCTTTAACGCCTGCGTCAATCAATTGATCAAGATTTGCACTGTGGAGGTCGAGAGTGTAACGATTCCCCCCGCACTCAGTCAAGTAGCGACTCTGGAACTTTTCGGCGACATCCTCTCCGATTTCGTAGCAACAACTCTGGATGGAAGGGCCCAGAAGGCATCGCAGGCTGGGGGCATCGGCGCCGAGTTGTGAAACCATCGATTCGATCCCCTCTCCGGCAATGCTGGCCGCCGATCCCTTCCAGCCAGCGTGGATAAGTCCCCGCGCACCTCCGTCTTGCTCTGCAACGAAAATCGGAACACAGTCGGCCACTTGAATTGCCAGAATCACCTCAGGGTTATCGGTGATCAACCCGTCGCCCTCACCGGCAAGACCGGCTGAATCGACGACAATGACGGTCCGTGAGTGGACTTGACGGGCGTATGCGACGCGATGACCGATCTCGATCTGCGCCGAAGCGCTCTTCAGATCATCGAAGCGGCCATCGCCCTTCCCGGAGCGGTACGCCAACTGGGCGTCGCCGCTGCGGAGCGCCGCCGACAGATCTTCAACTTTGAACTGCGGTTCCCTGATCGCTTCAGGGAATTTCTGGAAGTGACGTTACAAGAGAGTCGCCGACAAACTCACCAACGATAGTCAGCCTATTCTTCGAATACTTTAAGAGATGAATCGATGAGTTGAGTCCCGGCTCACCCGAAGCGATGGCGAAGTGCCGGCTGACCCCCCGGGCGGGATCGGCACTGTCGAGACTCATTCTGACGGCGGCCCTCGTATCCGCCGACCGGAGGTGTTGAGCCAGAAACATGGCAATGTCGTATCCTGTCAGCGCCATCTGGATCTCCTCGCGGCTTTCATAGTTTCCCGCCACCTGCCATGCCTTGTCAGACATGGGCGCCTCCTGAGGATGGAGGTAATCGGTAAGAATCGTCATCCCTTCCAGGTTCGGCCCGATCATCTCCTGATTCAGCTCGTCCGGTTCGTACCAGTTGGCGTTGCCGAGCAGTTGAGTCTCGAGACCGTACGATGAGAACTGCGATGCCACATAATTGATATCTCCGGCGTGGATCGGAAGGTACACAGCATCTATGCTCGAAAGAATTATTTCGGAAGAGTCCACCTCCTCTTCCTCGGCACCCACTCTCTCTTCTTCAAAAAAGTCCGACGTAAACAGTTGGAAGGTGTTATCGGCCGTGTCCAGAATAATCTCACCCTCAATCTTTTTCGGTTTCCGCCCCTCAATCCTGAAAGCTGTTTCGCGCATCGCGGACAGCTGGGGCGAGAGGTCGATGGGAATCCCGGAGTACCACTCTACGGAGACAACCTCGGCGCCAAGTTCATCCGCTTCAGCGAGAAAGCCGTCCGTCAGTCCTCTCCCGAATTGATCAGACGGCGTCATCACCGCAATCGTTTTTGCGGCCAGTTGCTCCACTGCGTACCGCGCCGCATAGCGCCCCTGGGATGACAGGTCGCTGTTCATCTGGTACACGCTCTGGCCCACCGAAGCGAGGCCGTTGAGGTTGGACGTGGGAAAGAGGAGCGCCGTTGCATCATTTTTGCCGGCAGCGGCGACGGCGAGCGCTGCCGAGTTCTCCGTGGGGCCGATGACGGCCAAAATGTTCTCATTCCGTGACAGAAGTTCGGAAGCCTGTATGCCGCTCAATCCGTCCTCGGTGGGGATCACTTCCGTCTCGATGGAATAGCCGTCCCGTCGCTGAATCTCTCTCGTGGCATCGTGAATGCCGGAAACAAAAGAACGGGCGAGCTTTTCAACGATGGGGCCGCCGGAGAGAATGACACCAATCGTCTTGGACTTTCCCCGGCTCACATATGTTTCACTCTTCAGCTTGTCATAAAGACCGTGGTACGACGCGGGCAACAGCGATCTGTCGAGCTTGAACAGAACCAGCGCTGCCTCATCTTCCTCTCCGTCGGCCATCAATCTGTTGGCGATGGCGAGCGAAAGGATCGTCCGGGAACTCTCGTCGAGTTCGATTGCGAGGAGGGCGTTGAGTTTCTCGAGGCTCAGATATCCCGAAGCGACCTTCATGATCTTACCATCAAGCTCGAGATTTGACGACCCATCGGCGGCACGGCCGGCCTGAAGGTAGGATTCGAGGGCCGAACCGTAGTATCCTTCGCTGAGATATGCATCGCCCAGCACGGCGTAAACATGAGGTAGATAAGCGCTGTCTCGGTAATTCGCCAGAAACTCCCGCGCCGTCGCTTTCACTTCGCTAAAGCGGCCGATCTGAGCGTAGGACTTCATGCACATCAGAATGCTCGCCGTCAACTGTGGCGACCGGTCTGGCGGGTGGTTCTTCAGTCTGCGAAAGATGTCGAGGGCGCTGTAATACCTGCCGGCGTTGTAGTGTGCAACACCCTTCTCAAACAGTTGCCGCGAACGTGAAGCAGTGATACGTTGAGCAGCCTGAATAGGGGATGCCAGTTCAGTGACTGAAAATGCCAGAGCGAAAACGATGAAAAACTTCGGGAAACCCGTGAAGCGTCTATTCAACCGTAACACTCTTCGCAAGATTCCTCGGCATGTCCACATCACAACCCCGAAGGACGGCTAATTCATAAGCCAATAATTGCAAAATGATAGAACTGGTAATAGGGAATACATGTTGATCTGTTGGCGGCACTTCCAAAATATAATCCGACAAAGATGCTAGCTCTTTATTGGCCTTATCTGTGATGGTGATGACAATCCCCTTCCTCGCTTTTACTTCCTGGATATTGGCCAAAATTTTTGAGAAGGTTGCATCTTGGGGTGCAATAAATACCACCGGCATATTTTCATCGATTAAGGC
>LUOC01000132.1 GCA_001626655.1 Fidelibacterota bacterium REDSEA-S14_B6
CTTCTATACCATCGGTGCCCTGATCCACGCTTTAGAGAGACCAAACCCATTCCCAAAAGTCTTCGGCTCTCATGAAATATTTCACCTGTTTGTCATCATGGGAAGTTTTTCTCACTTCTGGGTCATGTATCAGTACATCACTACGTATAACTAAGGTTTAGAAATAATGGCAAAAAAGATTGAAAAAGTAGCTGTCCTCGGCGCCGGGACTATGGGCGCACAACTGGCTGGCCACATCGCCAATGCGGGGGTTCCGGCACTGCTGTATGATCTAAATGATGAGCTGGCCACGAAGGGCCGGGAGAACCTTGCCAAGATGAAACCGGCGCCGCTCTACAGTCCTAAAAACCTCGATCTCGTGGAGGCGTGTACTTATGAGAACGACCTCGACCGCCTCGGTGAAGCGGACTGGGTGCTGGAAGCGGTGGCGGAGAACCTCAAGATCAAGCATGCGGTGTACGAGCAGATTGCCCCCGTTCTGAAGGACGATGTTCTTCTCTCCTCCAACTCATCGGGACTTCCGGTGGCAAAGATCGCTGAGGTGCTTCCTGAAAAGTTTCGATCACGGTTTGTTCTGACGCATTTCTTCAATCCGCCCCGCTACCTCCGTCTGGTGGAGATCGTCCCCGCCAGCGCCGATGAAGAGGTGGTGGAATCTCTCGCACTTTTTGTGGAAGGGGCGTTGGGTAAAGGGGTAGTCTGGGCGAAGGATACACCCAACTTCGTGGCAAACCGCATCGGCGTCCACGGGCAGATGGTGGCGCTCAATTTGACGGAGGAGATGGGGCTCACTGTGGAGGAGGTGGACAAACTGACGGGAACTATTGTCGGCCGGCCCAAGAGCGCCATGTACAGAACATTAGATATCGTGGGCCTCGACGTCGGCATGATGGTAGCACAGAACAGCTATGAAAACTGTCCCGATGACGAGGAGCGGGAACAGTTCGGCAAAGAGACAATCCTGAACAAGCTTGTGGAGGCCGGGCGCCTCGGCCAGAAGAGCGGCGAGGGGTTCTACAAGAAAACGGAGGACGGAATTCTTTCCATCGATTTCGACATACTGGAGTACACACCTCAGAAGCGCGTCCGTTTCGATGGCTATCGTGTGGCGAAACAGCAAAATACAACAGCGGGGAAGATTCGGGCCCTCGCCTACAGCGATGATAAGGCAGGTCAGTTTTTCTGGGAGGGGATGGCCCGTACCCTCATCTACACCGCCAACAGGATTCCTGAAATCTCCGATGACATAGTAAATATCGACAACGCCATGAAGTGGGGCTACGGATACGAGTTGGGCATTTTCGAATCGTGGGATGCCGTCGGCGTCCGGCGGTCGGTGAACAGGATGAAGGACGAGGGGAAACGCGTTCCGGCCTGGGTAGAGGAAATGCTCGATTCTGGCACCGAATCTTTTTACGCCCTCGAAAATGGAAAACAGACGTTCTACTCCATCCCCGATTCAGCCCCGCGGGAGATACCTCTCCGTGACAAGGAGATCAACCTTTCGCTGAAGAAGAGCGGCGGCGATCTTATCAAGCGGGACTGGAGCGCCTCCCTCATCGACCTCGGCGACGGCGTTCTGAACGTGGAGTTCCACAGCATTCTTCAGTCTGTTATGAATCCCATCGACCTCTCTCTGGCGAACACAATCAATGACGGGATCAACCTTCTTGATGCGGGGCGTTACAAGGCGATGGTCATTGGACATCAGGGGCAGAACTTCTGTGCCGGCGCCAACCTCGCCCTTATTCTTGAGGCGTGCGAAAACAAGGCGTGGGATATCCTCGAAAAGACCATCGATAACCTTCAGACCCTCACACAGCGGATTCGGTTTTCGAAGGCGCCCATTGTGGCTGCGCCCTTCGGTTTCTCACTGGGCGGTGGCTATGAGCTGGCGGCACCGGCGGCCAAGCGAGTCTGTTCATCTGAGCTTTACATGGGGCTCGTAGAGGTGGGCGTCGGCCTCATTCCCGGCGCCGGCGGAAATCTGAGGTTCATCCTGAACATTTTGGACAGCGCCGGCGACAAACGCATCCCCCCCTTCCAAGTCGGTCAGAAGACGCTGGAAACTATCGGTTTTGCGAAGGTGTCAACCTCAGCCAGTCATGCGCTCAAATTAGGCTACTTGCGGCCGGAGGACGAAATTGTCATTAACCGCGACCACCTCATCCACCGCGCCAAAGAGGCGGCGCTGGAACTGACCGACGGGTACGATCCTCCGAAGTATCGCGATGACCTTATCCTCGCCGGCAAGGGCGGCCGAACCGCCATGACGGTGGCGCTGAAGGGATATCGAGTCCAAGGGAAGATTACTGCTCATGATGAAACGGTTGCAAAGAAGCTCGCCTTCGTCATCACCGGTGGGGACAAGGGCGGCTCAAGCAAGCCTGTGGACGAACAGTTCCTGCTAGATATCGAGCGAGAGGCTTTTCTCGCCCTGTGCGGTGAAGAGAAGACACAGGACAGGATCAGGCACTTTCTGAAAAAGGGGAAACCGCTCAGGAACTAATGAAGCTCTGCATCGTATGAAACCGGCAGCGCC
>LUOC01000133.1 GCA_001626655.1 Fidelibacterota bacterium REDSEA-S14_B6
AGGTAAACCTCCCAGAAGTTGCAGCAGTAATCGTACTCGTCACCTTCCCAGTCGAAGGGGTCTAAGTAGAGACAAGCATCGAGAGTAGCGTCAGCGGCGCCGGGGTCGACCCCTTCATCGTAGCCGGGACCCAACTCCAGCCAGGAGATGTCTCTCTGGATTTTCACAGTCTGCGCCTTCATTGCTGCATCCCGCTTACCGACGGCAAAACCGATGGTGAGCAAGAGAGAAAGTGCGAGACAGATCGTTAGCATTCTCTTCATGGGGTGTTCCTCCGATTGGATGGTGTGGTTCTCAACTGAAATCAGTCTTTGATTAATCAAATCTAATTGATTGTTTCCCTTTGAGTCAAAACATTTTTTTTGTGCGGTTGGACGGCTGTTTTTTTACATTTGACGAACCTCTATGAATTCTCTCGACCGTGAACTGGGGATGAACCGTCCCATTCCGCGCCGCGATTTTCTCAGCGGCGCCGCGATGGCGGTGGCGGCGGGAGTGCTCCCTCGTCCTCTCCTTTCGGCGCTGGAACCGAGTCGGAGCGTCTACTATCCTCCCGCCCTCACGGGGATGCGCGGCACCCACGACGGCTCCTGGGAGGTGTCCCACGCATTGGCCCGGGAGGGCAAAACCTGGCGCCGTCCAGCCTCCCAAACCGATGACACCTATGATTTAGTCGTTGTGGGCGGCGGCATCAGCGGACTTGCGGCGGCGCACTTTTTCCGGGAATCGGCGGGGAGAGAAGCGAAAATCCTTATCCTCGATAACCACGACGACTTCGGCGGACACGCTAAACGGAACGAATTCAGAATCAACGGCCGGACGGTCATCGGCTACGGCGGGAGTCAATCCATTCAAGATCCCTCCAAGTACAGCCGGGAATCGAAGCGGTTGCTCCGTAGGCTCCGCGTCAATCTCAACAAATTCAGAAAAGCGTTTGATACAGAACTGTATGACAAGTATGATCTAGGCCAGGGGGTGTACTTCGACAAGGCGACCTATGGCCGGGACTACCTCATGGTGACGGGCGAAGATGAGGATCGGGACCCACCATACGCAAGAGCGCCCATCTCAGCGGAAGCGAAGCGTGAGTTGGCCACGCTCTACAGCGGCGGCGATTTCCTCCGGGGTCTCTCCAACGATGGGAAACTGCAATTTCTGAAACGGACCAGTTACAGGACGTTTCTCCGTGAAAATGCCGGCATGAGTGAAGAGGTCCTCGACCTCTTTCAGCAGCGGTCGAACTCGCTCTGGGGCGTCGGCATCGATGCTGTGGCAGCGCTGGATTGCCTCTATATGACTGTCCACTACGGTGGCGGCTTTCCGGGACTGACAGGCCTGAACGTCGATCTCGCCGGCGAGTCCGAACCGAACTGGCTCGGGACTGAGCCGTACATCTACCACTTCCCGGACGGCAACGCCGCCATCGCTCGCCTGCTGGTTCGTGACATGATCCCGAATGTTGCCCCCGGAAACAGCATGGAAGATGTGGTAACGTCCCGGTTTGACTACAGCCAACTCGACAGGGAAGGGGCGAATGTCAGGCTCCGTTTGAACTCGACGGCAGTAAAAGTGACTCAACTCAGCAACGGTCATGTGGAAGTGACCTATGTAAAGGGCGACAGACCGAGCCGTGTGCGGGCGAAGCGGAGCGTCCTCGCCTGCTACAACAGGATGATCCCGTCGCTCTGCCCCGAGCTCCCGGAAGGCCAGAGGGAGGCGCTACGCTACAACGTAAAGGTGCCTCTCGTTTACACCAACGTGCTGATCAGAAACTGGATGTCGTTCCAGAAGCTCGGCGTCCGGAGCGTCTTCTGTCCAGCCGGTTATCACCATTCCGTCTCACTCGATTTTCCCGTCAGTCTCGGCGACTACTCGTTCTCGAAATCCCCCGAAGAGCCGATAATTCTCCATCTCGTCCGGACGCCGTGCGCCCCCGGTTCGGGCATCTCGGCCCGGGAACAGCATCAGATCGGCAGATACGATCTTCTTCAGACACCCTTCGACAGGTTCGAGCGGGAGATTCGCGCTCAGCTCGGCGGCATGCTGGCGGAGGGCGGTTTCGATCCGGCCCGGGATATCGAGGCCATCACCGTGAACCGATGGCCCCACGGCTACTCCTATGAGTACAACACGCTCTTCGATCCCGATTTTGCGCCCGAGGAGTTCCCTCATGTTAAAGCGAGAAAGCGGTTCGGAAGCATCGCCATCGCCAATTCGGATGCTGGAGGGTACGCCTACCTCGACGGCGCCATCGATCAGGCGTACAGGGCCGTTCAGGAGCTGATGGAGGAGTGATCTGCGATTCATATAACCTGACAGGATCAAGGCAACCCGTCAGGTTGTCCATGCAATTGAAACCGTTCCATCTGGCGCTTTCTCTGGCTAATTTCCCCTCCTCCTTATGAATAATCTAACAGCGCTGGGCACAGTCGATGTGGCGATCATTGTCGGCTATATCATTAGTGTTATCGGTCTCGGCATCTGGCTGAGCCGCCGCCACAAGAACTTCGATGACTATTTCCTCGCCGGCCGAGTGCTGACGGCGCCGATTCTTGTCTGCACACTCGTCAGCACCTACTACGGAATCGACGTTCTCCTCGGCGACAGCGAACTGGCGTACAACGACGGTATTGTCGGATTCTTCGGCTACTCCATGCCGATCTATCTCTTTTATGTGGTGGCGGCGTTGCTGCTTGCTAAACGGCTCAAGAGCGAGGCGTTCACCAGTCTTCCGGAAATCCTCCTCCGCTATTACGGCCCCAACACACAGATATTGGCGGCCATCGCCAGTTTTCTCTACTCCCTTCCGGCGCTCTCTCTTTTCGGTTTTGGCCTCGTGGCCCACGTGGTTTTGGGATGGGAGCCCATGGTGGGAGCTGCCATTCTTGGTGGCGCCGCTCTCATCTATACCATTCTGGGCGGACTCTGGGCCGTCGCTATCACCGATGCTATCCAGTTCTTTAT
>LUOC01000134.1 GCA_001626655.1 Fidelibacterota bacterium REDSEA-S14_B6
ACGTGACACTCAGTGTGATGCAGACGCCGGAGAGCCTTACCCGGACAGCTTTTGAACTTGGCGAAGACGCTGCTTCGGAGAATGTCCGTTATATTGAAATCCGTTACTCTCCCATTCTCCACACCAAACGGGGCATGACCTTGGGCGAATCAGTAGAGGCGGTGAGGAAAGGATTAAAGAAAGCGGAAAAGGTATTTAACATCAGATGCGGAATCATCATTTGTGGAATTCGGAGTATCAGTCCGGAAGCGTCTCTACAGCTGGCGGACATTGCGCTGAAATACAAGAATAAGGGCGTGGTCGGATTTGATCTCGCCGGTGTGGAGGAAAACTTCCCGGCCAAACACCATCGTGAAGCGTTTTATCTAATCCTAAACAACAACGTGAACGCCACCATACACGCGGGCGAAGCGTTCGGCCCCGACTCCATCCATCAGGCAATCCACTACTGCGGCGCCCACCGGATTGGCCACGGTACCCGTCTGAAGGAAGATCGTGGACTTATGCAATATGTGAATGACCACAGAATCCCTCTGGAGGTGTGCATTCTCAGCAATTATCACACCAAAACCGTTCGAAGTCTTAAACACCACCCGGTACGCTTCTACTACGATCAGGGAATTCGCATCACACTTAACACCGACAACAGGCTCATCTCAAACACCACCATGACAAACGAATTCATGCTTGCCCACACCCTCTTTGGATTCAATCTTTACGATTTTCGGGAGGTGACCATCACCGCCATGAAGAGCGCCTTTATGCCCTATGAAGCGCGGAAGAAGATGATCCGATCTATAGCCGGTGAATTGGAGGGTGATTTTGGTCTTATGCCCGAATTTTTCCCCGAGAGCCGAACGACCAAGAACTGACAGTTATTCTCTGATTACCGCCACTTTCGTGACGTGGGAGCCGCCGTTCCGGGAGTAGACTGCTACGAGGTAGACTCCGGTGCTGACCCACTCCCCCCTCTCCGTCCGTCCATCCCAGAACGCTTGATACCCCTGGACCGAGGGTGAGGTGAAGTCGATCTCACGGATCACCCTTCCGGAGAGTGTCATGATCTTCAGGGAAGATTCGTCCTTCAGTCCGTCCAGCACCATCGGTTCCGGTGATGGGATTCTGTAGGGGCTCGGGAAGGCCTTGAGGCCGGTGTAGGATTTCTTTCGATCGGCGAAGGGAATCTTGAGACTGTTGATCCCTTTTGAGGTGGCGATGTAGGCGAGCCCCCGCACATCGTCAATGGCAACGGCAGTAACCTCGTCGGACAGGAGCATACTGCTCTCTTTTCGAAAACCGCCCCAGTCGGGCCACGGCGTGGCGTTGGCCATCAGAACATAGAGGCCGCCGGTGATGGACGAGAGCCAGACGTTGTCCCTCCCATCGATGACGATCTTTGATCCTTCGCCGAACGGGACGCCGGCATAATAGGTGAAGAAGAAGGGCGTCATGGTGTTGTAGGCTGCGTTAAAGCTTAGGCGCTGAAGTCCCCGGGCGGTGAGGGCCCAGATGTCCCCCTCCGAGTCCCTCGCCAGAGACCAGACGGTGTTGTCCGCGAGGCCGTGAATGGTGGAGAAGTTCCGCCATGTAGCCGGCACAAGGTCCTGCTCATCGGGGACGCCGTCGTCGTCGTCGTCCCAATCTTCCGGATCGAGAATACCGTCTCCATCGCTGTCAATATCGATAACATCCGGCGTCCCGTCCCCATCGGAATCCTGATCCATCTCAAGTACGAACAGTCCATCATCCTTGCTAGTCCCTATAACAGCAATCCGCGTCTCCGGCCTGACGATTTCGGTGGGGTTATCGATCTTCTGGGAAATTCCCCCGTTCCCCGTCTGCTGGACGTGGTGCCAGTTCCCCTCCTCATCCATGACCGTAATCTTGCTGTTGAGGTGGTCGGCGCCGAAGTTGGCGATCCACAGACGCGATTTCTTGTCGACGGTCAGCCCACGGACGTTCATGTAGCCGGACTCGCCGGAGGGGGTGATCATTCCGGCTGTAGTATCATAGACAGCCATGTCGCCGAGATTGTCCGGCGAAAAATGGATCACCCCGCCCCCCATCGGTTCATTGAAATCGTTCCGGGCGGGACGGACGCCCTGCTGTGAAATCCAGACCCCCGTCTCACTCTTCACCATAGACCAGACCCTCGCCGGCCGGAACTGGGCGGTGTCCGCCACAAATTCGCTGTACTCTTCTTCGGGATGGCTGAAGATGGACCATTTCTCCTCCGAAGGGACAACATTGTACCATCCATACTGGTTCAGAACGGCAATCCCTTCCGGGCCGGCAGCCACCAGCCGGCCGTCGTCCATCACAGACATGGCGGTGTAGACATTGCTGGCCGGCGCGTTCGGTCGGCGCCACTCAAACTTCTCCCTCTCCGGCTTCCAGATGGCCAGTCCCCGCTCTGATGAGATGGCGAAATTTCCGTCAGCAAGTGGGGCAATCGCCGCCGGCTCGTGCAACACGTCCCAACTTGCGGAGAGCTTCCCGGCAGCGTCCAGCTGCACCAGCTTCCATTTGGTGAGGAGGAGAACTGTCCCGTCGCCGTCTCGCGCTACGTCCTTCAGGTAGGTTCTGCCGGCATAGATATCGCTCAACTGAACAGGTTCATCTCCGACACTCCACACTTCCCCATCGGCGATGGCGAGCATCTCGCCGCCGCGGTGCCTCAGCCTTGAGACACTCTTCCCGTCGAGTTCAGAGACCGTCGTCCAGTTCTCGGGATAGTTGAGGATCAGTCCCTTGTAGTCACCGGTAAAGAGGCCCCTGTCCGTGGCGGAGAACAGCGTGCCCCCGCTGATGGCTACCCCTGAAATTGATTCCAGGTTCTCTTCTGACGGCCGGTAGATCTGCCTGTAGCTGAACTCGCCGTCCCTCAGAATAAACTCGAGGATACCCCACTGACCGTCTTTCGAATAGGCGGCGGCGACCACCGAGTCGCTCACCGCAAGCGCCGACACCTCCCACAGGTCGAAGTTGAACGTCTTCACCG
>LUOC01000135.1 GCA_001626655.1 Fidelibacterota bacterium REDSEA-S14_B6
GTGACTTAACAGTTTTCCGCGATTTTTGGCATTGCCCCCGTAGCTCAGTTGGATAGAGCATTCGCCTCCTAAGCGAAGGGCCACAGGTTCGAATCCTGTCGGGGGTACACGATTAAATGACCAAATCAAGAGTGATTCAAAGAGTGAATATGAACCGTTAATAAGTACCTTAGGATAGGACAAATGCTGAAACCGAAAAGAAAAAGAACGATAAAAGAGATTAAGCAGGACCCACTGCTGGAGACCGTCTACAAGGGGCAGCAGTTCTTTGAAGAGAACAGGCAGCTCATTCTAAGAGTTGGCGGCGGCCTCATTGCAGTTGTCGTGATCGTACTGCTGATTCGCGGCAGCCGCGACAGCGCATCTACCGAAGCTGAGAACATCATGGCGTCGGCCATGAGCCATTTTGGGGCAGGGAACCACAGTGCAGCCATCGCTGACCTCGATCAGCTTATCGATGAGTACGGTTCCACAGAGAGCGGGGAGACCGCCCTTTTCTACCTTGCTCAAGTCCAGTTTGACGGCGGCAACAGGGAAGAGGCTCGACTCCACGCGGATTCTTACATATCTAAAGGGAAGTCACAGTCCCACCGCGCCGGTGCCCATTTGATTCTAGCCGAACTGCTCGAAATGGAGGAGGACTATAACGCCGCTGCCGAGCACTATCTGAGCGCGGCGGACCTTGCTTACACACCCGTAACCGGTCGGAGGAACCGCCTCAATGCCGTCCGCTGCTTCCTCGAGAGTGGAGCGCTGGAGAGAGCCGGAGAACTGATCGGCACCCTGGAAGAGGACGGCGATGCGGTCGATCCCATCAGCTCTGAGTTGACAAGGCTCAAGGCGAGGCTCCAGATCCTTTCCCAGCCGTAGCTAAGATAGATCTGCCTGATAATGGCAGATCTGACCATGGCAACAATTCACTCAATTGGCTTGTTACCGACAATGATTTCAGCTAAATTACTGTGCTGAATGTGGGTCCGGAACCCACATTTTTGTATCAGGCTTTTTGAAAAGTCGGACGACGAATGGAATTAGTCACAATTCTCGAACGCATAATCCGGGAGCGGGGAGTCACTCTTTTCGACCACACCGCCTCCGGGGACTATGCCAAACTGGTGGTGGACACAGAAGAGGGAATCACCCTTGATGAGATCACGCAGTTGACTCGCGCCATTAAGGATGATCCGGAAGTGAACGAACTGTTCCCGGAAGGGATTCGCCTTGAGGTGACCTCCCCGGGCATCGACTATCCGATGACAGAACTGTTTCAGTACAGACGAAACATCGGCCGGCCGGTAAGAGTGGTTCACGAGATGGATGATCGTCCCAAACCTTTCGAGGGAAAGATCATCGACGTGGAAAACACGACCGTCACCATTGAGAATAAGAAAGGCAGTTACTCTTTTGATCTGTCGCAGATCGTGAGCTGCCTCCTCGTCATCCGTTAGTCTTCTTAGGAGGAAGTGTTGGATAAGCAGCAACTGATTCAGAGTTTCTCTGACATTGCAAAAGAGAAAAATATCGACAGGACAGAAATCGGGACAATTCTCGAGGAGCTGTTCAAATCGCTAATTGAGCGTCAGTACGGTCAGTGCGAAAACTGCGATGTTATCGTCAATATCGACCGTGGCGAGCTTGAGATCTACCAGAACAAGGTGGTGGTTGAGGACGTGGATGATCCCGGCACGGAGATATCTCTTAAGGACGCCCGGAAGATCGAGCCCGCCATGCAAATCGGCGATGACTTCGTGGACGTTATCGATCCCACCTCTTTCGGCCGGAGGCTGGTTGTGGCTGCGAAACAGTTCCTCAGTCAGCAGATCCGCGACATCGAAAAACAGCACACCTTCGAAAACTATTTCACGCGCGTCGGCGAGGTCGTTATCGGCGACGTACGGCAGGTAAACCGCGACAGTATCCACATCCACATTGATCAAAGTGAACTGAGGATGCCGAGGACAGAGGCGATCGCCAATGAGCGGTACCGAAGGGGGGAGACACTCCGGGCGTTGGTAAAGTCCGTTGAGATGACTTCCCGAGGGCCGGACATTGTGGTGTCCCGATCTGACAACCGTTTCCTTGCGAAACTTTTTGAGATGGAAGTTCCGGAAATCGAAGACGGAATTATCGAAATTCTGGCAATCGCACGCGCGCCGGGACTTCGGGCGAAGATTATTGTTCGATCCCACGACAGGAGAATTGACGCTGTGGGCGCTTGCGTCGGAATGCGCGGCAGTCGAATTCAAGCCGTCGTCCGCGAACTGAACGGCGAAAAGATTGATGTCATCAACAAGAGTGAACAGCCAGAGGTGCTCATCTCCCGGGCGCTGTCGCCGGCCAAACCTCTAAACCTCTATATCGATGACGACGCCAAGTACTGTGTTGCCGTTTTCGATGATGAGGAGATGGATTCGGGCGTCGGACAAAATTATCAGAACGTGAATCTTGCCGCTCAAGTGACCGGATACAGAATTGAGGCCGTCAGCCAGACGGAGTACGAAGGTGTCACCAAAGTCCCGTCTGGGGAAGTCTTCCTTGAGCAGATTGAGACACTCACTGAGAGAATGGTGTCGCTTCTGAGTGAGGGGGGCGTGAATACAGTGGCCGATTTCAATAACGCTTCACGGGACGATATGATGGCCGTCAAAGGTGTTGGGGAGAAAATGCTCGACACCGTTTCTGAGCGGATTGAAGCTCACATGAGCTCCTTGGCCGAAAGTGCTACTGAGGAGTCTGTCAAAGAACCTGTGGAATCCGAAGAAGCCGAAGAAGTGTCCGTGGCCGAAGAGGTTGAAACAGCGGACGAGACAGTCGAAGAGACTGTAGCTGAGGATTTTGAAGAGGTTGACGATTCCATCGATGAGCCTGAGGCCGAGAGCCAGCCAGAAGTTGAGGAGAATGCTCCGGAAAGCGATGAAGAAGAGGAAGACGCCGAGATCTCCCAAACGGCTGAGGCGTCAGATGAAGTGCCGGCGGAGGGTGGCGAAACTCTTCCGGAGGATGATATGACCGAGGCGGAAGCGTCCGTGGCGATAGACGAGACAGAATCAGAAGAATTGCAGGAGGTGTCTGGTTGAGCGACGTAATCGCACCAACACGGCGTATCGTTCAGGTTGCGAAGGACCTGAATATTTCTCACCGTGACATTATTGACTTTTTGAACGGCCGCGGCTTTGCTGTAAAGAGCCACATGAGCCCCCTCGGCGAGGAAGAGTACCAGGCGGTTATCGAAGAATTTGAGAAAGACCTCCAGACTGTAGAGCGTTATCGCAAAGAGAAGACACGGAAAGAAATTCACTCAAGAATGATTGAAGAGAAGATGAATGAAGGTTCATCTCTCGAGATCCTTATGCCCGATGAAGCCGAACGGCTGGTAGAGCGTGAAGCGGCCAAGATCGAAGGGGAAGAGGTCGTCCTGGAAATTGATGGTGCGGTCGTGCTGGACGGCGAAGAGGCCCCCGAGCCTGCTGAAGCAGAAGCCGAGGAAGAAGAAGTTGTTATAGAAGCTCCTGCACCTCCCAAACCGGTTGAAGAGGCTCCCGCTGAAGAGCAGGAAGATCCCGAACAGGTCAAGCGTAAGCCGAAGTTTAGGAAAGTCGATCTGTCAGAAATACAGTCCCAGATCGAGACTCCGCGCCGCCGGCCGGGGAAACCTCCGGAAGAGGAGGAAGAGAAAAAGGAAGATCTTTCAGTCTCCTCAACGATTAAACGTACTCTCGCCGCCATGGAGCACAAGGCTAAGAAAAAACGGTACCGCAAAGATCGAGAGGAAGACGAAGAGCTTGAGATTGAAGAGGTTGTCCAGACCATTCAGGTTAGGGATTTCATGAATGTTCAGGAACTTGCGGAAGTTCTTGACGTGAGTCCCACCGATATTATCGGAAAATGTCTTGAGCTCGGTATTATAGCGACAATGAACCAGCGGCTGGAGTTTGATACGCTGTCTCTCCTCGCTGAGGATTACGGTTACAAAGCGACGCTAATTGAGGAAGAAGTTGAGGACCTCGTCCCTGAGGAAGAGGACAGCGAGGCGCTGAAGCCGAGGGCTCCCGTGGTGACCATCATGGGACACGTGGACCACGGAAAGACGTCTCTGCTCGATTATATCAGGCGTGAGAATGTGGTTGCCGGCGAGGCAGGAGGAATTACACAGCACATCGGTGCGTACGAAGTTTACCTTGAGGAGGGGGGCAGAAGTGTAACATTTCTTGACACGCCGGGCCACGAAGCGTTCACCGCCATGCGTGCGCGGGGAGCACAGGTGACCGACGTTGTGATCCTCATTGTAGCAGCGGATGACGGTGTAAAACCGCAGACCGTGGAGGCGATCGATCACGCCAAAGCTGCCGGAGTTCCGATCGTTGTGGCAGTGAACAAGATTGATAAACCGAACAGCAATCCGGATGTTGTTAAGAAAGAACTTTCTGAAAACGGCATCTTGGTGGAAGACTGGGGCGGAAAGGTGCAATGTGTCTCCCTATCCGCAAAGACAGGCGACGGTATTCCTGAACTTCTGGAGCTCCTTGCCCTCGAAACAGAAGTCCTCGACCTCAAGGCCAATCCCGATACCACTGCCAAGGGAACGGTCATCGAATCGAGGCTCGACAAAGGTCACGGTGCCATCGCTACCGTTCTTGTTCAACGGGGGACGCTGAAGAGAGGGGACGTCTTCATTTGCGGAAATCATCATGGGAAAGTCCGGGCCCTCATGAATGAGCGTGACGTAAGAATCGATTCAGCCGGCCCGTCCCAGCCGGTTCAGATTCTCGGTTTTTCAACCGTACCTCAGGCCGGCGATACACTCTCCGTAGTCGCCGACGAGAAAATGGCCAAGAAGATTTCAGGCGAACGGGACAGAATTCAGAGAGAGATCGACCGGCAGAAGATCCACACCATTTCGCTCGATAAGCTGTCCGCGGACATTCGAGAAGGGGCCTCCAAGCTGTTGCCTCTCGTGGTGAAGGCAGATGTGGACGGCTCCATCGAAGCGCTGGTGGACGCTCTCTCAGACATCCCCAGTGAAGAGGTGAAAGTGGATGTAGTTCACAGGGGCGTCGGAATCATTTCTGAATCGGACGTCTTGCTGGCGGCCGCTTCAGGTGCGGTGGTCATCGGCTTTAATGTGTCGGTGAATCCCAACGCCTCCCTCGTGGCAAAGAACAACGGCGTGGACATAAGAGTCTACAACGTGATCTACGATGCCATCAATGAGATTAAACTGGCGCTGGAAGGTCTCCTCGAGCCGGACATTGTGGAGAAACCGCTGGGGCAGGCCGAAGTGCTGCAGATCTTCAAGATCTCGCGTCTGGGAACTATCGCTGGATGTAAGATGCTCGAAGGGGCTATCTCAAGGAAAGACACTGCGAGAGTCCGGCGAGATGGTGAAGTGATCTATGAAGGGAGAATTACATCCCTCAAACATTTTCAAGATGACGTAAAAGAGATTGATGCCGGGAAAGAGTGCGGCATCGGAATTGAAGGAATGAAAAACTTCGAGGAAGGCGACCTCATTGAGACATACACGACAGAAGAG
>LUOC01000136.1:0-962 GCA_001626655.1 Fidelibacterota bacterium REDSEA-S14_B6
GTCCCCGATTCTACGGCGGCACCGAGAACGCCTTTCCAGAGCGCCGTGGGAGGGCGCCGAGACTGTGCCACACTCCCGGGGAAGATCGCCAATGGGGACGCGAGTCCAAGCGACTCCAGATGGGACGCCGCCGTTTCTATTTCACCACTGTTGAGATGAATCACCGCCTCTTCCGCCACTCCTGTTCCAGCTCCAATTAGACTGAGATACCGCTCTGACCGGTGAATCTTTCCCCGCAACGGCGGATGGACTACGGTCAAAAGCGGCGATCTCCCCTGCCCCGAAAAGCCGATCCGCTCGGATGCCCCCGACAGCCAGGCAAGATAAGCACACCGCCAGGAATCAGAGAGGAGATAAAACTTCTCCAGTTTGTGGTCTTGCAGGAGGCGGCCGATTCCGGTGACGCCGCCCACGCCCCGATCCTCGCCGGCGCCGATGATGAACAGTTCATCCACGAGGGGGCTCGATTTCAGGATTGGCGACACCCACTCGCGCGCGACGGCAAGGATGTCCCTCTCCCCGTTTGTCTCACGACACCGCGCCAGAAACGGTAGCGCCATCACACTGTCGCCGATCCAGTTCGGCATGTAGACGCCGATCATTTGGGCAGTCTCTCTTCGATTGCGTCCACGAGGCGCGCCGATGCTCTCCCATCTGTCCGATAGAGAAACCGCTCCGCCGCGGCCTGCCGCTGAGGGGACATCTCGTTGCGTTTTTCGAGAACTTCACGAACTACGGTCGACACATCTTCGGGACGGTCCAGCCGGTGAGTGAAATCGATCTCTGCACTCCTGCCGAGATCGAGCCGGCGCCTAAGCCGAGATTTAAAGATCCGGTGCTTCAGACGCGGTGTTGTGAAAGTGGTCTGCAGTATAGGCCGATTGAGAGCAAGATATTCGAACAGTGTGGAAGAAATATCGGAGATCAGCAGGTCCGCCGCCGCATAGAGGGGGACAATATTG
>LUOC01000136.1:974-4354 GCA_001626655.1 Fidelibacterota bacterium REDSEA-S14_B6
GGGGGACAATATTGTAATCTTCACGGGGCATGAGACAGACGCCTTCTTTAGCGACCTGCTGGGCTGCCTCGCTCTGATGGCGGTACCGCCGCTGACTCCAGCTGAATCCGTGAAGTTTGACGATGACGTTCACACTTTCGGCGAGATCAGGCAGGTGCGGAAGCAGTTTCTCCACCGATGACGG
The DNA here is from genome assembly GCA_001626655.1 of Fidelibacterota bacterium REDSEA-S14_B6. GTDB lineage: Bacteria > Fidelibacterota > Marinisomatia > Marinisomatales > S15-B10 > S15-B10. The sequence continues at coordinate 1,159 of LUOC01000136.1, forward strand.
ATAGAATGTAGGAGCGTAAAGTACCGTCGGGCGTGATGCGGATAAACCGAGCGATGTTAACTGTCTCTCCCTCTCCTCGGCATCGACGGCGGCGAGGGGATCGATCTTCGTGTAGCCGGTTAAGGCGAGATTCGTCTCTCCCCTGCGGCCCAGTTCATCGAACCGGGACTGACTCTCCACGGCGCGAATGTTGATCCTTGGTGAAGCGTCGCGGTAATAGCTCTCCTTCAAGCCGATTCCGTGATACACCATCACCGCCACCGTCTTCGGAGAAACAATCCGCCCGAGCATGCCGGGAATACCGACAATGACAACATCGAATCCTCCACTCCGCAACGCCGTCTGGCGTTCAGATTCGGTCTCCGCATCTATGAATTCGAGTCGTTCTTTTGCCACCGCTTCCTTCAGCTGTCTACGCTCCTCCGCATTGATCGTTAACGGAATGGACGCAGAGAGTGAATAGCCGTCGCGCCGTTTCAACTCATCGATGATGGGCAGAAAGTTGGGAAGGTAATAGAGGTGGTGTGTCTCGAAAAGGACAGACTTCATTTTGCTACCTCGGGGTTACAACCGGCTCGAAACGGTCTCATGGCGGTGAACTTATAAACGTTGGCTCACTCCTCAAAACGCCCCTATTTTTGTCTCGTGGACAATCCCAACTGTACAAGACCCATATTTATCGCGGGATGTGAACGGTCCGGAACCACGCTTGTCCGGCTCATGCTTCACGCTCATCCGCGAATTGCCATCCCGCCGCAGACCAAGTACCTGCGAAAGATCTACAAGCGCCGCCTCCTGTTTGGAAATCTTGCGAAAGAGGCGAACCGGCAGAAGCTGGCGGACTGGTTTTCGAACCACTTTGACGGTTCAACCAAGCTGATTGACCTCGGTCTCAACGGAGAAGATGTGGCGGACGGAATCCTCGGTTCACATTCGCTCGGGGCCGCCGCCGCCGTGCCGTGGCAGCTGTACTCCGCTCAGAACCAAAAACCGCGGTGGGGGGACAAACGGCCTTACTACATCCACCATATGGAAATCCTGAGACTGCTCTATCCCGACGCCCAGATTATCCACGTCATCCGTGACGGCCGAGACGTTGTCGCTTCTTTGAAGGAGATGCCGTGGTGGCGGAAGTCGGTGGAACAGTCCATCCTGAACTGGAACGGCGCTATCGCGAACGGCATGGCGGCCCGTCACAGCACAAAACTTGATGAGTATATCGAGGTGAGATACGAAGATCTGCTGGCGGGACCGGCGGGCGAGCTTCAGCGGCTTTGTCAGTTCCTTGGTGAAGCGTATGACCCATCGATGCTGCGGTTTCAGGACGTTGCCAGGACAGCCGTTCCCGATTACAAAATGCAGTGGCACAGCGCCACGCGGGAGCCGCTGAGCGACCGATCGGTGGGAAGGTGGCAGCGGGATCTTTCTCCCGAGGAGATATCACTTATTGAGTGGGCGGCTGGGGATAACCTGAGCCTGCTCGGCTACGCCCTTTCTGGCGCTCCCATTCCGGCAACAAAACTGCAGAGCAATTTCAAACGGACGAGAAAACGATACGCCACGGCAAACCGATGGGGGGCAGTAGCTGACACAATGATCTCTTTCCTTTACACCGGACAGCTGGACTACCGGCGAAACAGTTAATCGCCGAATCGGTTCCGGGCCCGCTGCAGATCATCGGCGGTGTCGATTTCACACCACTCTCCCTCGCTGAACCGGACGGCTTCAAACCGCAGCTCGTCGGCCTCCACAGCCTCCGCAAATGCCTGTTCATAATAGACATGGCTTTCACCGCGGGAAATGAGCCGGTCGAGCCGTGGCGCCACAGCAGTAATGAATGAGTCCCGCGCCAGTGAGTAGGCGTTGACCGTTTTGAAGATGAGACTTTCATCGGGGGGCCTCCCCGGCGTCTCTTTGAGATAGAACCGTTTGACCTGCCCAGTGTACGAAACCGTCACTACTGTCCCATCCATTCCGCGCCGATAGCGATCGACGGCCATGGCGTTCCTACCAGCTAATCGATCCAACATCCCCTCGGCGAAAAAGAGATCACCTTCCAACAGAAAAAAATCGCCTTTCAACGAATCGACGACGAGATTGAGGGACACCACATTGTTCGTCGTTTCCCATTCTTCATTTGTCACATAAGTGATGGCAAGTTGCCCGTGCGACTCGCCTACCGCCGCCTTGATCACTTCCGCCTTGTAACCGACCACGAGGATCGCTTCGCTAACGCCGAGGTTCTCCAACTGCGCAAGAAGCCTCGGGAGAAGCGGCGCTCCCGCCACTTCCACCATGCACTTCGGGATGCGTTCGGTGTAGACGCCGAGTCGGCTGCCAGCGCCGGCGAGAAGGATGACCGCTTGTCCTGGACCGCTCAACTGTCGAATTCGGCAGGAATGATGGCGCCGTCGTCCTTCGTATAGTCCCACGATTTTACCGGCCTGCGCCAATCGTCTCCATATCGAAAGGCGAGGTACTCTTCCGTCTCCTTCGGCACGGTGTACTGTTTCCCGTTGAAAGAGAGAAGCTTCGTCTCATCGTAGAAGCGGGCCGGGACCGATTTCTTCGTGTAGAGCTTCGGTCCTCCGCAGGACCAGACATATTCAGTGCGATGGCGAGTCGCTATGAAACAGTCCATCGCCACGGCCCCTTTCTTGAGAAAACCGGCTCTCTGGAAGATTTTCACAATTCTCTTTTCGCCCTTTTTCAGCGGAGGGTCCTCGAACTCCTGCCGGCGCAGGCGGACGAGATAACCGGCCGAGCGAATTCTCCAGACGGCCCGGCGAATCTTGCCGACGTCCTCCCGAAAGATGCGGAGATCGAGGTCGGTGTCCCACGGCAGGAGCCGATCTTCCCGAACGATTCCCAACAGTGTGCCCGCCGTCAGACAGAACTTAATGCCGCTATCTTCGAAGATCCCTGTCACGCTCTCCAGCATTTTCAGCGCGATTTCTGTGTTCTCCCCCTCGAGGGCGTGGGGCGTTCCCATCCTACTTCGCCAGGAATTCCACGATGGATGAAACAATCCTTCCACTCGCCTTGCCGTCGCCGTAGGGGTTGTCGCCGATCCATTCGGGAGAATCGTTGGCCCAGTCAAAACCGCTTCCAATGTCGCTGCCGACAGTCCGGGCAAAGCCGGCCTCCACCCCTTCGGGACGCTCGGTGTTCTCGCGACAGACCAGCACCTTCTTCC
>LUOC01000137.1 GCA_001626655.1 Fidelibacterota bacterium REDSEA-S14_B6
CCTCTATAGAGGTGATTCCTCCTATGTTCTGATGAATCTTTATCCCTACAACAATGGCCATCTTATGATTGCGCCGTACAAGCATGAAGCCGATCCGTCGAACGTCTCTTCGGACACGAGGTCAGAGATGATGGATTTGGTTGACCGGAGCATGGAAATACTGAAGGCCGTCATGAGTCCTCAAGGATTCAACTTCGGCGGAAATATCGGCGAAGCCGGCGGGGCGGGAATCGCTGACCATCTCCATTATCACCTCGTTCCGAGGTGGCGCGGCGACACAAATTTCATGCCTGTTCTCGGTCACACCAAGACGGTGGTGGAGGGGCTCAAAGAGACTTACGACAGCCTGAAGCCGGAGTTTGATAAGTTCGATGCTTGATTTCGCTCAGACATGGCTTCCGTACATTTATCTCTACGGCGCGGGAGGTCTCGCTTTTGTTGTTGGGATGGTCCTGATTCTCCGGACCGGAGCTCTCAATCCTGAGCGCCATCGCCACGGCCGATGGCTGAAACTGCTCCTTTTCGGTTTCGTTTTCTACGCGGGACTCCACGCCGCTTTCATTCTGTTGGCATTGAAGAGTCACTGATGGAAGTGACAGTCGGCACAACCCTCGACCGTTTCGTCATTCTCGCATATTTCGCAATCGTGATGGGCTTCGGCGCCTACTTCGGGAAGTACAGCAAGACCACCTCAGACTATTTCTTCGGCGGACGGCGGTTTTCGTGGTGGCTCATCACAATCTCCATCGTCGCCACGGGGATCGGCTCGCACAGTTTTGTCAAATACTCAACCAAGGCGTACGAGTACGGTTTCTCATCCACTATGACTTACATGAACGACTGGTTTTTCATGCCGCTGTTCATGTTCGGCTGGCTGCCGATCATCTATTACACACGTGTCCGTTCGATCCCGGAATATTTCGAAAAACGGTTCGATCGCAGGGCGAGGACGCTCGCCACAATCATGATTCTATTCTACATGATCGGCTACATCGCCATTCAGTTCCTTACGCTGGCGACGGCCCTCTACCGCATTTACGGGATTCCCCTCATGGCGACCGTGGTCGTCCTCGCCATCGCCACCACGATTTACATGCACTTCGGTGGACAGACATCTGTCATATTCACCGATCTCTTCCAGGGGCTGATCCTTCTCTTCAGCGGACTGCTTCTCTTTTTCCTTGGTCTTCAGTACTTGGGCGATCATACCGCTCTCAGTGGTCTTACGGCGTTCTGGCAGAATCTTGCGCCGGCACAGAAGCTGCCTCTCGCCCACTTCAACAGTCCGCCCGATTTCAACTTTGTCGGTATCTTCTGGCAGGACGGCATAGCCGGCTCCGTCGGTTTTCTGTTCCTGAATCAGGGATTGATCATGCGGTTCATGGCAGCCCGAAGTGTAAATGAGGGGAGGAAGGCAGCGGCGTTTAATGTGTTACTGGTACTGCCAATCTCAGCTGTTGTTGTTTCAAATGCTGGATGGATCGGCCGGGCCATCGCCAATGCGGTGCCGAACGCACTTCCCGCAGGCATGGAGCCGAACGATGTCTTTGTCGCAGTGACGAACGTCGTCTCCAGTCCCGGTGTTTTCGGATTCATCATTGCGGCCCTATGCGCGGCGCTCATGTCCACCGCCGATACGCTTGTGAACGCCTCCTCCGCTGTCATCGTCAATGACATATACCGCCCCCTTAAGAAGAAGGAGGTCGGCGATAAGAAACAGCTGGAGATCGCTCGGCTCACCTCCATCGGTGTGAAAGTGGTTGCGGTGATCCTTGTCCCATTCTTCAACTCGTTCGGTTCGATCTACGAAGCACACGGCTGGTTTCACTCCACCTTCACGCCACCGCTGGTGGTGGCGGTGTTTCTCGGCATCTTCTGGAAGAGATTTACCACGCCGGCGGTGATTGCAACATTTCTTGGCGGCGCAGCTCTGATGATCCTCGGTCAATTTGTTCCTGACTTGATTACACCGTTCGCCCACGGGATTGAGCTGAGGCCGGGCCGAGGGTACTCCTACATTGGCGCGCTCTATAATCTGGTCGTCTGTGCGGGAGTCGGTGTGGTGGTAAGCCTGTTCACTCAGCCTGAGCCGCAGGAGAAAATACGCGGTTTGACACTGTTCGATGTTCAATCCCTTAGAGAGTTATTCAAAGGCAGTGCGCCGAACGATCGCCCCGGCGAAGCGGTGACGGTCTCTTGGAAGCTCAACGAAAGTGAAGACGAGACCGTTCATTTTTCAAAGAGAGAAATGGAAACAATGGCCGCTGAAGTGGGCGACCTTGTCTATGTCTCGGACAGCCGGAAGTGGATGGGCGGTCTTAAGTCTGTGCATGCGGTCTATGGGGAGCCTCACGATGAGGATGGAATTGTTCATCTGAACAGTACTCAGGTGGATCATGGACAGTTTGCGGATGGGAAGTTCCTTACTGCGGAGAAAGAGATGTAACTCATACTTGGGTGAGGTGAGGGAAGGCGGTAAATTCGCGGTCTTGAAGTGGTAGAAATTTCCGGAGTAGCTCAATGGT
>LUOC01000138.1 GCA_001626655.1 Fidelibacterota bacterium REDSEA-S14_B6
GCGGTGAGGTTTTCTCTCCGCATATTCCAGACGAACCGGTTCATCCCTTTCTCAGTGCCGAGGCCCGGCACCCGCTGAACGCCCCATCGTGTCTGCTCCGGTTCGCTTTCATTGCTGGTGAATGTCCGGACTGTGTCGCCCCGGCTATCGATGATGGACAATTTCAGCCCTTCTACAGCTTCGCCCTCGGCGCCCAAAAGGTACTGAAACACAACGCCGCTTGGCGGGTTCTTTCCCCTCGCCGTTCCATCCGCCCTCCCGCCGTAGGAGATAAGGTGCGTCTCCCTCGGAGAGAAGAGATGGAGCTCCGCCTTGGCGAGATCGGCAGACATGGTCTGGAGGGGAGAAAGGTTGTCCAGAATCCAGAAAGCTCTCCCTAATGTGGAGGCGACGAGGTCGTTGTTGCGAATCGTTAGATCGGTGATGGGGACGATGGGGAGGTTCAATTGAAATGGTTGCCACTCTTTTCCGTCATCAAAGGAGACAAACACTCCCAACTCAGTCCCTGCGTAGAGGAGGCCTTTTCGGACAGGATCTTCACGGACAACCCTCACGTAGGCATCCGACGGGATTCCCCTGACAACTTTCTTCCAGCTTTTTCCAAGATTGTTGGTCTTGTAGATATATGGCGCAAAGTCTCCGAACTTATATCTCGTAAATGCGATGTAGGCAGTGGAGGGATCGTGAGGAGACACATCGATGGCGTTCACCATCCCTTCCTTCATTCCATTCGGGGTCACGTTCTTCCACGACTTTCCGCCATCCTTGGTCACGTGAACAAGGCCGTCGTCAGTTCCGGCCCAGAGCGTCCCTTCATCATGCTCCGAAGGCTCAAGGTAGAGAATGGTGTGATAGATTTCACCGCCGGCCGCTTCGTTGGTGATAGGCGAGCCTCCTCGGCCGAGGTTCTCTTTCTTATCTAAAGTGAGGTCCGGGCTGATGGACTCCCACGATTCGCCCCGGTCTGTGGTCTTGAGCACCACATTCCCGGCGTGGTAGATGATGTTTGGATCGTGGGGAGAAGCGACAATGGGGGCGTTCCAGTTGAAGCGGTACTTCTGATCGATGGGGTCGGAGCCGAGGCCGAGGTACTCATAGGCCATGACACTCCGTCTGTTTCCCGTCTCCACGTTCAGTTCATCGATGAGTCCCTGATAGCAACCGCCATAGACCAGAACAGGATTGTCCGGATCGAAAGCGAGGTAGGCGCTCTCACACCCCGCCACGGGATACCAGTCTTTCCAGTCGATGCCGCCACTGGCTCGGCTTGCGATGGCCACTGAACTGTTGTCCTGTTGTCCGCCGTAGACGTAGTACGGAAATCGGTTGTCGGTGATGACCCGGTAGAACTGCGCCGTCGGCTGGTTCTGCTGAGTGGACCATGACGCGCCGCCGTTGAATGAGACATTGGCGCCGCCGTCGTTAGCGTTGATCATAATCTGGTTGTTGTCAGGATTGATCCACAGATCGTGGTTGTCTCCGTGGGGGACGCGGATATTCTTGAAAGTCCTGCCGCCGTCCGTCGATTTCATCACCGGCGCGTTTAGTACATAGACGGTGTTCTCATCCTGAGGATCGGCAAAGACGTGGATGTAGTACCACGAGCGGGCGATGAGAACGCGCTCCTTGTTCACACGCCGAAAAAACTTGCCTCCGTCGTCGGAGCGGTAGAGTCCCCACCTGTCCGATTCGGTCAACACCCAGACACGCTTTGGGTTGGCGGGGGAGACGGAGACGGCAGTCTTTCCCATGCTCTCAGGGAGGCCGTTTTCAAGCTTTTCCCATGTATCTCCGCCGTCTGTGGATTTATGAATCCCGCTCCCCGGACCGCCGCTCCGCACATGCCACGGCAGCCGCTGATGATCCCAGAAGGCGGCGTAGAGGACTCTCGGATTGGTCATGTCCATGCTGAGGTCGGAGGCGCTGGCCAGCTTGTCTATGAAGAGAATTTTTTCCCAAGTCTCACCGCCATCTTTCGAGCGATATATGCCCCGGTCTTCGCTTCCTTTCCATTGCGTCCCCTGCGCCGCCACATAGACGAGATCGGGATTCTTCGGATGGACAATCACTTTCGAAATATGTCGCGTCTCTCTGAGACCGAGATGCCGCCATGTCTCTCCTCCGTCCATGGACTTGTAGACGCCGTCCCCGTGAGAACTGGAGACACCGCGAACACACGCCGTGCCGGTGCCGACGTAGACCGTGTTGGGGTCGGAGGGGGAGACGGCAATGGCACCGATGGAGCCGACGCCGAAGTGTCCGTCCGAAACGTTCCGCCATGAGATTCCGGCGTCGTTGGTCTTCCAGACGCCTCCGCCGGTGGCGCCGAAGTAGTAAGTGGCGTGATCTTTCACGACGCCTGCTACGGCGGTGGATCGCCCGCCGCGAAAAGGGCCAATGTTGCGCCACTCCATGGACTGAAAGAGGGAAGAGTCTATCTCAGCGCCCCAAAGGGATGCCGCCACCAGGAACGCAATCACCGTTGATTTGTAAATGCGGTTTGCGGTTGTCATAATATGTTTCTCCTTATCTCTCTTAACTCCGAACAAGGGCCGAATATAGTTCAGACTGATGCCGCAAGAAAGTGTACCGTGAGATGTCAGCGGTTGGCTGGTTGAGGGTGTGTCGTTAATTTTGTCCTCACTTCTTACCATGGATCGCCCCGTTTCACAAAACTTGTCCCACCGCCGCTACCGGCAAACATCTCCATGAAGCGCGCGCTAAAATGGTTCGGCATCGCCGCCGTTCTTCTTCTGACTGTCATGGTATACCGGACGTTTACGTTCGCCGGCGGAGGCGATGAAGTTCGGCCTGTACCACTGCTTGAGATCGATGAAATGGCCGTGGCCGAACGGCTCGCAGGCGGTCTGAGAATTCCCACAATCGCTTACAGTGATCGGTCGTTGATGGATTCGGAGGCGTTCGACTCTTTCCACGATTATCTCCAGTCCAACTATCCGATAGTCCACAATCAACTTGTGCGGGAGGCAATCGGCGCTCATTCGCTCCTCTACAGTTGGCACGGCTCCAATCCGGCGCTGAAGCCGATCGTTCTCATGGCCCACATGGACGTAGTGCCGGTAACTGAGGAATCGGTGGACGACTGGACGCACGGCCCATTCAACGGAAGCGTGGCAGGTGATTATATCTGGGGGCGTGGCGCCATTGACGACAAGGCGAGCCTCTTCTCTATTCTCGAGGCTGTGGAACGGCTCCTGTCTGAAGGTTTTGCTCCGGAACGGACAATCTATCTATCCTTCGGTCACGATGAAGAGATCGGCGGCGCTGAGGGAGCCGGGGAGATCGCCAAGACGCTGAAAAGGCGGGGGGTGAAGCCGGAGTTTGTGTTGGACGAGGGTGGCTTCATCCTTTCTGGAGAATTCGCCTCCACCATTACGGGATCCGATTCTCCCGTGGCTTTCGTCGCCATCGCTGAGAAGGGCTACGTCTCTCTTCGCCTCACAGCCCGAGGGGAAGGGGGCCACAGCTCCATGCCGGGACGGGAGACGACCGTTGGAATTCTCGCTGCAGCGGTGAAAACGCTCCAGGACACTCCTCTGCCGGCCACACTGAACGACGCCGCTCGTTCCATGATCGAAGGGATCGGCGCTGAACTTTCGTTCCTTCCCCGCTTCTTTGTCGCCAATCTCTGGATATTTAAAAAAGCGTTGGTGGGACTGTCGTCCCGCTCAGGAATGCTCTCCGCTGCCATGCGGACAACCACGGCTCCAACCATTATCAACGCAGGTGTGAAGGATAATGTCATTCCGCCAACGGCGACAGCAGTTGTCAACTTTAGACTTGCGCCCGGCAACAGCCCGGACTGGCTCGTGGAAATGGTGAGGCGAATCGTGAACGACGACAGAATCGAGATTGAGATACAAGGGAGGTGGGGCAATGAAGCGTCCCCAATTTCCGAAACGGACACACCTCAGTTTGCGCTTCTCACAAATACAATCTGGCAGGTGTTCCCAAACATCATGGTCGTCCCCGGTCTGAGCCCCGGCGGCACCGACACGAAGCACTTTCAGGAACTGACACCGAATATCTACAGATTCATCCCCTTTGACCGGCATCAGGAGGTGGTGGGAGGTGTCCACGGTACCAATGAAAAAGTGACATTGAAGAGTCTCAGAGACGGCGTTACGTTTTATGCACAGTTGATCAGGAATTCGACAAACCAAGGGTGAGGCTCATTATGACAAGATCGATACTGGTTTGTATGCTGTTCTCCC
>LUOC01000139.1 GCA_001626655.1 Fidelibacterota bacterium REDSEA-S14_B6
TATAAGAGACAGATTCAGGACCAACTTAGTTTGTTCGGCAATATCCTTTTCACTGCCTTCAGAGTGTGGATCTTTCACTATGGACAGCTTTTTGTTTGAGTTAATCCCGAATGCGTCAAGCTCAACAGTGTAAGTTCCTGGAGTAACTAGAGCGGAACTTTGACCGACGGCAGCGTCGAGTGTACCTTCATCATCCAGTTCAACCCAGTCAGCGTGAAGTGGTTTGGTACGGAGGATAATCTTTTTCGAAAGTTCACCGCGTAAATCCCACCATACACGATTAATTCCAGCACTGCTTGGTCCCTTAAGCGTTCTGATTAGATTTCCCGATTGGTCTGATATTTTGATTGAAACACTATCCACGACTGATTCTTTCAGCCAATAGTTGATGGAAGCCCCATAGGGTGGATTTTCACCAGCCGACGGATCATCAAACATGGTGAAGGGAGAAGTAATTGGTCGAAAACGATATGCTTTTCTTGGTTCAAACAGATAGGCCGCCGATGAAGTTATTTTTTTATTTAATTGCTGCAAGGGTGTTATGTCATCCATAATCCAAATACCTCGGCCATAAGTTCCAACTACAAGATCATTGAATTCCTCTTGAATAACTATCCAGTACATAGGAGAGGCTGGCATATTATTCATTAACGGTTGCCATTCATCTCCATCGTTAAAAGAAACATATAATGCATTCTCTGTGCCAAGATATAGAAGGCCAGGTCTAACAGGATCTTCCCGAACATTTCGAGCATAGCTGAGTGTGCTGCTTGGAATTCCCTTAGTTATCTTTTTCCACCGTCTACCATAGTTTTCGGTCTTATACACGTAAGGCTCGAAGCTTCCCACCTGATGAAAATCAACGGTGATATAAGCTTTCCCTGCGTCCCACTTCGAGGCGTCAATATTCCGAACGGTTCCAAGAGGAGGAAGGCCGGGTATGTTCTTGGTTACATCATTCCATGACTCGCCTCCATCCCTGCTAACATGGACAAGACCATCATTTGTCCCAGCCCACAAAACACCTTTTTCAACCGGTGATTCATCGAAGGCATAAATGACGCAACAATATTCCACGCCGATATTGTCAGGTGTAAGACCACCGGAAATACCCATTTTGCTTTTGTCACCAGTACTTAAATCAGGACTTGCCAATTCCCAGCTTTGACCAGCATTGTTGGTTCGATGCACATGCTGACTGGTTACATAGACAGTATTATTGTCATGTGGAGATATAAGGAGCGGAAATGTCCATTGAAAACGATACTTGATATCTCCAGCAGGGGAGCCAAATGTAGCTTCCGGCCACACTTCTACTTGCCGAAACTGTCTATTCCTTTCATTGTAATGAACCACAATACCACCGCCAGCACCATAACCTGAGGCGCTCGACCAAATAATATCTGGATCTACTGGATCAGGTGTGGCAAAACCGCTTTCTCCACCACCTACAGAATGCCACATACCTCTTGATATGCCACCTCCGAAAAATCCGCCTGTTCTACTTCGGCTGGGACCTCGCGTGGAGGGACCGTCCTGTCGGTTGGCGTAGACGTAGTAAGGAACATTATTGTCTGCCGTAACGTGATAAAGCTGGGCTACGGGGAGTTGAATCCTTAACCATGTTTTTCCTCTGTTGTTTGAAATGGATATTCCTCCATCGCCAGCCACAGCCATTCTATCGGAGTTTGAAGGATCAATCCACATATCGTGATGATCCCAATTAGGACGTCCTGCACCAGAGATCACTTCTGATGTATGTCCGCCATCTTTAGTGATACTATAGGCAGCGGCAAGGAAGTAGACCTCGTCGGGGTCATCGGGCGAAACTGCACACCGCGAGTAGTAAGCGGTACGGCCCGCGAGATCGCGATCGTGGTTCACTAAATTCCACGATTTTCCGCCGTCATCGGTTCGCCACAGTTCGCCGGTCTCTGTCTCCCGGCCGTGCCACGGGACGCCGTCGCCGGTCTCGATGAGGGCGTAGATTCGGTCCGAGTTCGCCGGTGTGTTGCAGACCGCCACTTTCCCCACCGGCAGTTTCGGCAGATCGCTCCCTTTCAGACGCTTCCAAGTATCGCCGCCGTCCCGGGACATGAAGATACCACCGCCGGGACCGCCACTCTCTCGCCCCCACGTCTTGATATCCAACTGCCACATGCCTGCGAAGAGGATGCGTGGATTGTTCGGATCCATGATGAGGTCCGAGGCGCCAGTGCTGTCGTTCACTGTAAGCACAAGGTCCCAGTTCTTTCCGCCATCCTGACTTCTGTAAATCCCTCGCTCTTTCTGAGGGAGGTAAGCGTGCCCCAGCGATGCCGCATAGACAACATCAGGATTCGTAGGGTGGATCACCATCCTGCTGATACGCCCCGTTTTGGTGAGCCCCATGTGAGTCCATGTTTCGCCGGCGTCGGTAGACTTCCAAACGCCGTCACCGATGGAGACATTGGAGCGGATGAACGGCTCGCCCGTCCCTGCCCAGACGATGTTGGGATCAGACGCCGCCACCGCCAGAGCGCCGATGGCGTGGACAGGTTTTCCATCGAAAATGGGCCGCCAGTTCAGTCCGCCGTCGTCCGTCTTCCAGATGCCTCCGGAGGCAGCGCCGGTGTAATAGGTGAGAGGATCTCCGGCGATACCGGCTACCGCCACTACTCTATTCCCAACCGGGCCGATATGTCGGTACTTCATCTGGCTGTACTGTTTGGGAGATACAGTCTGTGCGGCGAGGGGAGTGAACAGAATGATGAGCAGTGAACCGATAAATCTCTTCACTCTTGTTTCATGGTTGATGTCGTGCCTCATGGGAACCTCCTTAACCTTAATGGAAGATGACATCTTTGCGAAAGATGTCAACTTTACTTGTCGGAAATCTGTTCTGCGACAATGCACAGCATTTCAAAAACGAGTGTGGCGGCCACCAGCGCCGTGTTGCCACTCTGATCGAAGGGGGGGCTCACTTCCACGAGATCGGCGCCGACGAGTTTTTTCGCCTTCAGCCCGCGGATGAGCTGCTGTCCTTCGAAGGGTGTCAGTCCGCCAATCTCCGGAGTGCCGGTGCCGGGCGTGTAAACTGGATCGATCGAATCGATGTCGAACGAGAGGTAGCACCCCCCATTACCGATAACTTTTTCAATCTCTTTCAGGACGCCCTCCACGCCGAGCTCTCTGAACTCCTCGACAAAGATGACTCTCATCCCCGAGTCCTTCGAATAATTCCACCCTTCCGGCGAATTCTGTGCGCCGCGGATGCCGATCTGGATCGTCCATTTGGGATCGATGAACCCATCTTCCACAGCCCGTCGGAACGGCGCGCCGTGGTTCAGGTTTGACCCCATCCATTCGTCCCATGTATCGGTGTGAGCATCGATGTGGACAAGGCCGACTGGGCCTTTCTCCGCCACGGCCCGGAGGATCGGGTAGGTGATGGAATGATCACCGCCGACGGAGAGGGGGAACACACCTTCTCCGACGAGCTTCTTGTAAAAAGAGGTGATCTGATTATTCACCGTCGGCAGGTCGTACATATTGGTCGTGGGTGGTCCGCATCATGCTTGACATGTCTCTCACCTGCCTCGGGCCGTGGCGGGCGCCGGGGCGGTTCGTCACAGCGCCGTCGAAAGGGACGCCTACCAGACCGATATCGATGGATGAAAAATCCTCCACGAAGGGCGTTCGCATAAAGGTTGCCACCTCGCGAAACCGCGGCGCCATCATGGACGATTGGTCAGTCTTGCCTGTCATACCCAGCCGAGCACTTTGTAAAGGGTTAACGCAAAATACTCATAGATCGCCTGAGTGGAAAGTGAAAGATTCCCCACTTCGGGGATCAGTGTGAACGGGTCAAACCGCTCCCGCTTTTTCGGAATTCTGAATAGGCGGGAGTTGGCGGGGATCACCTCGTAGCCCAGTTTCTCAAAAACACCTACCGACCTCCGCATATGAAGTGACGACGTCACCAGTGCGATGGTTCGGATGCTGAGGCTGTCCAGCATCGGCTTGGCGTTGATGGCGTTCTCCCGTGTGTTCCTGGAGCTCGATTCCGAGAGGATTCGGTCGGCCGGTACGCCAAACTCCACGAGGAAATCGGTCATCCTGTCGGACTCCTTCTGCTTCTCCTGAAGAAGATTCCCACTGCCGCCGGCGGTTAGGATAAAAGGGGCGGCGCCCTGTTTGAACAGCCTTATCCCCGTGAGCGATCTTGCCGGCTCGCCCCCCAGCACCACGACGGCGTCCGCCTCTACGGTCGTCGGCTGAGCCACTTTCAGGGGTCGGACGATCAGCCGTTGCACAGGTGTGATAGAGAAAAGATAGATCACGGTGAAACCGGAAAAGAAGAGCCGCCTGAAGAGTCGCCTGTCCCGTTTCCGCTCAAACCAGTAAG
>LUOC01000014.1 GCA_001626655.1 Fidelibacterota bacterium REDSEA-S14_B6
CGCCAGAGACATGCAGGACACATTCTACATCACCAAAGACGACGTCCTCCGTACTCACACATCCAATACACAGATTCACGTCATGGAGAATCAGGAGCCGCCGGTGCGGGTCATCTGCCCAGGCCGTGTCTACAGGAATGAGGCGATCAGCGTGCGAAGCAACTGCCTGTTCCATCAGGTCGAGGGGCTTTATGTTGATCGGAACGTGTCGCTGGCTGAGATGAAGGGGACGCTGGAATACTTTTGCCGCAAGTTCTTCGGTGAGGACGTAAAGTCCCGATTTCGCCCCTCGTTCTTTCCGTTCACTGAGCCCAGTGCCGAGGTGGACATCTTGTGCATGATGTGTGGCGGAGACGGCTGCTCCATGTGCAAAAAGACGGGGTGGCTGGAGATCCTCGGATGCGGCATGGTAGATCCCGCTGTTCTTGAAAATGTCGGCTATGACAGTGAGGAATGGACGGGCTACGCCTGGGGAATGGGGATCGAGCGTCTCGCAATCCTGAAGCACGGAATCGACGACATTCGTCTCTTCTTCAACGGAGACGTGAGGTTCCTGAGGCAGTTTCCATGATCGTCTCCATTGACTGGCTGAAAGATTTCGTCTCCTTTACCGAGTCTCCCGAGGAAATTGCCGACAGCCTCACCGGCGCGGGCCTGGAAACGATCGTCTCCGATGGCGGAAAAACATTAGATATTGATCTGACGCCAAACCGTCCCGACTGTATGTCGCACCTCGGTGTTGCGCGGGAAATCGCTATTCTAACCGGTGGGAAGCTTTCGTCTCCCGAAATGTCACTTGCGGAGTCGTCATCCGCTGCATCAGAATCTGTCTCCATCAACATTGAGAACAGTGAAGGGTGTCCCCGCTATGCCGCAAGGGTGGTGAGGGATATCTCGATGAAGCCGTCTCCCGACTGGATGATCCAGCGATTGGAGCAGTGCGGCGTGCGGTCCATCAACAGCGTGGTCGATATCTCCAACTATGTTCTTCTCGAGTTGGGGAATCCGCTCCATACGTTTGATCTCGGAACGGTCGCGGACAGGGTAATCAATGTTCGGTCGGCTAAGAAAGGTGAGAAGTTTGTCACACTCGATGGCGAAGAGCGCTCTCTCTCCACAGATCATCTCCTGATCTGCGACGGAGAAAGACCGGTGGGGCTTGCCGGAATCATGGGCGGACAGAACACAGAAGTTTCGGACGAGACCACCGACGTCCTGATCGAGTGCGCCTACTTGAGTGTCTTTCTGGAGTGATCGACTGTTATCCAAAAAAGATTGAGCCGAAGAGCGTATCTCTTTCTCAGTCCAGAGCAGACTCGATTATCGGTGTGGAATTCGATGATCAGTTCATCACATCCACATTGGATGGCCTCGGCATTAACCATTCAAAGAAAGGGGACGGTTATCTCTGCACGATACCGTCATTCCGCCCTGATCTGGAACGGCCCATCGATCTGATCGAAGAGCTGGGGCGTCATTATGGATTTGACAGGATTCCGCCGAAAGTGAGCTACCGCGGAGATCTTTTGGGTGTGATGGACGACGAGGAACGGACGGCCGACAGTATCAAGAACTATTTCTGCGGAGTCGGCTTTTCTGAGGTGATGACGAACAGTCTCATGAGTGAGGACGATGCGGAGACCGTTTCATCTGAAACAGTCAGTGTCGCGAACCCACTGAGCCGAGACATGTCCGTTCTCCGTCCCACCCTTCTCCCGGGGATGCTTTCCGCCGTGAGACACAACCTTCGGCGGGGAGAAAACGATCTTGCCCTCTTCGAGTTTGGAAACGCGTTCCTCAAGAAGGGGAAGGGGTGGAAGGAGGTTCCTCTCTTCTCTGGTGTCGCCTGTGGAGAGTGGCGGCGGAAGGGGTGGCGAAGCTCACCGCTCCAGTTTGATCTCCACCTGATGAAGGGGGTAGTGGAGAGCCTTGCAGATCGATACAGGCTGAGCGGTGCTTTTGTCGCTGATACGGAGAAGAACGGCCCCATCTCGGACGGGCTTGGCTATGAAGTGGACGGCTCTGCCGCCGTAACATTTGGAACGGTAAACAACGAACTTCTGTCCCACTACGAAATTGAGATTCCCGTGATCTTCTTTGACCTCAATCTGGAAATGTTCACAGCAGATGGTGACGCAATCTCATTCCAGAAACTTCCCCAGTTTCCCGGAATCGATCGAGATATATCCCTCGCTGTTGCTGCAGATGTTACAGCGGAAGATATTGAGAAAATCATCCGGAAGAACGGAGGAGAGTTCCTCCGTGGCGTTCGGCTTTATGACATCTACGAAGGAGATCAACTGGATGCCGGGACGAAGAGCATGACCTTCTCTCTCACCTTCCGTTCGGATGAGCAAACTCTGGAAGACGAAGACGTGGACAGTCAGATGGAAAAAATTATTTCGGAGACATCCTCCGTCCTGAATGCTAAATTAAGGTAAGATGGAAGCAATGTTCCCCACACTGGCTGATCTTGAGACGAAGGTGATAGAGACTGCCGATGAGATTAGACGGCTAAAGGCAGGCGGCGGAAGCGGCGTCGGCGAAGACACCAAGGCGGCCCTGCGAGAAAGAATTCAGAAAATCATCAATCTTATCGAAGAAGTCGAAAAGGCTGACGGTTAGGAGGAATCATGGATGACGATCAAGACAATCTGGCCCGCGTATCAATCTTTGGGCACGAATACACCGTAAAAGCGCAGGCGGAGGCGAGCTACATCGCCGATGTCGCCCAGTTTGTCGATCAGAAAATGAGGGAGGTCGAGAAGGAGCTTCCGTCGTCTCAGTCCACCGCCCGCATTGCGATCCTCGCCGCCATGAGCATCACTGACGACTATTTCGCCGAAAAGCGCCAGCGGAACAGTGTGATCAATGAAGTGGAGGAAAAGGCCTCTTCTCTTATCGATCTCCTTGACGAAAGCCTCGCTCCGGCCTGACAGCCGTTCCCAACTTTCACAATCACGCAACAGGCGGGGTGACTCCTCTCACCACAGAATGATTAAGACAAAACTGCTTTCAGGAAAAGAAGTCGCCGCGTCCGTCTATGCCGATCTGGCTGGCCGTATTGATCGACTCTCAGCGGCCGGCGTCACCCCCGGTCTTGCCGCCGTGCTAGTGGGCAATGATGCCGCCTCCCATGTTTACGTTCGCAATAAGACGAAAAAGTTCGCCGAGCTTGGTCTCAATTCAGAGACCATCACACTGGGCGGGGAGAGCGCTGAAGAGGAGATTGTCCAGTCAATCAACGGGCTTAATAGTGATGATCGCTTTCACGGAATCCTTGTGCAACTCCCCCTCCCGAAAAGTGTCAATGCGTCGGCAGTGCTGGAATCTGTCGATCCAAGAAAAGATGTGGACGGATTTCATCCCGAAAATGTGGGGCGGCTCTCTTCCGGAAATCCGCGGTCCATCCCGTGCACCCCCAAAGGGGTTCTCAGAATCCTAAATCATTACAGTATTGGAACGGAGGGGAAACACGCCGTCGTGGTGGGACGGAGCAATATTGTAGGCCGTCCCATGGCGATGCTCCTGTCGGCGAAAAGTTCAGACGGGAATGCAACCGTTACCGTCTGTCACTCCCGGACGGACGATCTCTCAACATACACGAAACAGGCCGATATTGTTATTGCTTCTGCCGGCTCGCCCGGTCTTATCACCGGCAAGATTCTCAAAGAG
>LUOC01000140.1 GCA_001626655.1 Fidelibacterota bacterium REDSEA-S14_B6
CCCTTCAGCCAGTCGCCGAGCGCGGTTGCCCCCACGTTTCTGTAAGAGACTGACCGGAGATCGGAATCGAGAGTCGTCGCCTGCCGATCCTCCACACAGTAGACGCTTTTCTTTGACGTTCGATCGTACCAGGAATTTCCAATGATTCCGGCAGGTCCGGGATGGCGGCCGCTGCCGATGACGAAATGTGCCGGACCCGTGCTCGTTATGGCGTGCTCGTGGTGGGCATTTGCGAACACCACCCCCTCTTCAATAAGATACTTCAAACCGCCGGTGAACAGGTCGCCAAACCTGTCTAGGAAGTCGGCGCGCATTTGATCCACAGATAGGACAACGACCAGTCTCGGAGGAGGATCTGCCTCTCCCCCAGACAGAAAAGCGGCAGCCAACGCGAAGTGAAGGATGATGAAAAGCATTTCGTCGTGAGCCGGCGCGGCCGAACCCTTGGTGATGGGGCTTTGGCTCGAAAGGAGCTTCTCGCCGCACCTCGACGTTAAATTCAATTTCTCACACTCATAGAAAATGGCCGATCAAACGAAAGCGATCTCTTACAGTTCATACCTCCAGCTCGAGAAGCTCCTTTCGAGCCAAAGCCCCATCACCAAGGGTTCGGCCGCGCCGGCTCACGACGAAATGCTTTTCATCATCGTTCACCAAGTCTATGAACTGTGGTTCAAGGAGATACTGACGGAACTCGATTCGGTTCGGTCGCTGTTCATGGCCGAATACATCAGCGAGTCCGAGATCGGGAAGGCGGTGGCGCGCCTGGAAAGAGTGACGAAAATTCAGAACATCCTCCTCGAGCAACTCGCGGTGCTGGAAACGATGACGCCCCTCGACTTTCTTGACTTCAGAGATCAACTGAACCCCTCATCGGGATTCCAGAGCGTCCAGTTCCGTCTCATCGAAAACAAGCTCGGACTCAAGCCGGAGAAGCGGCTCGCCTTCACGAAGCACGCTTACCACTCGGTCCTGTCCGATGAGGAGAAGGAGATCGTAAGGAGATCAGAAGACGAAGCGTCGCTATTCGAGCTCGTAGATCAATGGCTGGCCCGGACTCCGTTCCTCCAGTTCGAGGGGTTTGACTTTTGGGAGAGTTACAATTCGGCCGTCCAGAAAATGCTCGAAAGGGAGCTAACCATCATCAAGGATAATCCGATGGTGACTGATGAAGTTCGCCAGAAGGAGATCGAAAACCATCAACAAACGAGAGCGAGTTTTGAGGCAGTCCTAAGCGAGGAGAGACACGCCGAGCTCGTGCGAGAAGGCCAGCTGAGCCTGTCGCTGAAGGCGCTTCAGGGGAGCCTCATGATCTTTCTCTACAGGGATGAACCGATCTTCCACCTCCCTTTCAGACTGCTGACGGCGCTGATCGATATCGATGAGTTGATGACGTCGTGGCGCAATCGTCATGCGCTGATGGTCCAGAGGATGATCGGCAGGAAGATCGGCACCGGCGGATCGTCCGGCTACCATTACCTGGGTGAAGCGGCGGAAGCGCACAAGGTGTTCGCCGACCTGGTGAATCTCGCATCTTTCCTGATTCCAAAGTCCGAGCTGCCCGAACTTCCAGAGGAGTTCCGACGGCACCTTGGATTCCTCTACACAAAAGAAACCGAAGAGTGATTGGAGACAATGAATGAATCTTGACTTGACGGGCCGCAAGGCCATCGTGTGCGGCAGTACTCAGGGGATGGGACGGGCAACGGCTGAGGAGCTGGTGTCGCTGGGGGCGACAGTCACGCTCGTGGCGCGTAATGAGGAGTCCCTCACCGCCGTCCGCGATTCGCTGGCAGGGGACGGACACCAAGCAGTCTGCGCCGATTTTGGCGATCAGGATATGCTGAAGGAGCGGATCAATTCACACGTCCAGCGTCACGGCCCATTTCACATTCTTGTAAACAACACGGGCGGCCCGCCGCCGGGAGAGATTGCAGAGGCCGAAAGCGACGCTTTCATCGACGCGTTCTCAAAGCATCTCATCTGCAACCAGATTATGGCACAGGCGGTCCTTCCGGGGATGAAGTCCGAGGGGTACGGCAGGATCATCAATATCATTTCAACGTCGGTAAAACAGCCGATCCCGAACCTCGGCGTTTCGAATACCACGCGTGGCGCGGTGGCGAGCTGGGCAAAGACGCTCTCTCGAGAGGTGGCGCCGTTTGGGATTACGGTGAACAATGTCCTCCCCGGCACGACCAACACGGCGCGGCTGCACGAGCTGTTCTCTGAGATGGCGTCCAAGAGAGGCGTTGACCCAAAAACGATCGAAGAGGAGTGGAAGAGTGAGATTCCCACCGGCCGTATCGCTGAACCGGAGGAGATCGCCAGCGCTATCGCTTTTCTCGCATCACCGTCCGCTTCCTTCATCAGCGGTATCAACCTACCGGTGGACGGAGGCCGGCTGATGTGTCTCTGAAGACCTCTGACTCGCCCCCCAAACGGATTCAGTTTGGCAGGGTGCTTTTGCTCGACGGCGAATGGGTCCGATCACAAGTGCTCCGTTTTTTCAACGAAGACGCCCCATTCGGAGACCTCACAACTGAGTCCTTCGTCCCGCCGGAGAAGAGGACTGACG
>LUOC01000141.1 GCA_001626655.1 Fidelibacterota bacterium REDSEA-S14_B6
GACCGCGCCGGTAGCCGATGTGACCGTTCACAAGCTGATAAGCGCCGGACATCTTGTCGTGGCTGTCCGAGTAGTAGAACTCAGCCTTCGCTGTCAGCTCCAGCCGTGCGAAGAGTCCTGACGGCCGGTTGTAGTCGCCGGCGAGGGTGAAGGTGTATGCCGGCGCGTGGGCCGCCTCCCTCCCACCGAGTGTGGTAGATTCACCGTCGGTGCTCTCGAACGTGAAGGGATCGATTTTCGTCACGAGCAGACCAAGGGAGCCGGTTATGGCAAGGTTTTCTCCTACAGCGAGACGGCCGTCCAGCTCAGCGCCGAGGAGGGAGCCGGAAGCGGCGTTAGCCGTGTAGTAGAAGAAACTGTTGGGATCCCCCTCTCTCTGCTGGCTGGAGATTGAGACCTGCTGATCGGTTCGCGCGGCGGCGAAAAAGACGGAACTGAAGCTGAAGCGTTCGCCGATCATCCGATACCCGATCTCGCCGTTGAGAATATATTCCGGATTGAACAGGCGGTTGGAGTCGGCGAGATAGGGGTGCTGGTTCACGCCGCCGGCCTTGTAGCCCCGGGCCACCGCCGCGAAGAGCCGACTGCCCGGCCCGAGCTGAAAACTGACAGACGCCCGCCCGCCCAGCAGGGTGTGATCGGTTGTGTAATTAACAGGGTTGAGCTGGACAAAATCCCAGTTTTCATCATATCCTCCGGCTGTTCCATCGTAGACCAGCCCGTTTTTTTCGAGGCGGGCGTTCGCGCGAAATGTCAGCTTCGCCCCCACGGGAAGTTCAATCTGGGCATAACCCGCCGTTGCGGTGAAATCGTAAGCGGAGGTCATTTCAGTCGCATCGCCGCCGTAGAGCCAGCCGGTGGCGCTGTCGTGCTCCTCCATCGATTTTAGATAGACACCAGCCACAAGTTTCCCAAGACCGATCCTGACATCCTGTGTTACCATGGTGCGGTCGCGGTCGTTCTGGTCAAAGAATTCGTATGACCACCCTTCCACGGCCGGATCGAAATTGTAGGGAGGAGACATCCAGAACTGGTCGTTGGCCCAGTCGCCGTCGTAGCTGTGCGTCAGTTCGGTCTCCGAGAATGCGGTGATGGAGGTAAGCGTCAGCCGGCCGGGGAGCCGAACTGTAGCCCTGAGCGAAGCGCCGTCCGTGGACTGGCTGTCCTTCCCGGCGTCGTTGGCGTAAGTGTAGAGAAATGTGTTGTTGTCCGGTGTCCACGTCTCGTAGCCGTTTTCCAGAACCGCCCTGAAAAAAGTACCGAGAAGCGTCATATTTTCGGACGGTGAGAACCGGAGTTTTGCCCTTAAGATATTTTCGTCCCTTTCATTACCGGTATAGATGTTCTTGAAGACATTATTCCGGAACCCGTCACCGTAGCTTGAGAGATAAGAGATGCGGTAAGCGAGTGACGAACCGATGGGGCCGCCGAACGCGATCTCCCGCCGATCGATCATATTTGAGCCTCGCGTAAACCGGATGGAAGCGGAAAAGTCGTCCGCCGGATCTACGGACCGGAGGGATATGAGTCCCGCCAGAGCGTTGGGTCCGAAGATGGAGGACTGCGGTCCGCGGAACACCTCCACCTGACTTAGATCGGTCACGAACCCTGCCATGCCGAGACCGCTCAACTCCACGTCATCCATGACGAAACCGACAGAAAAGTTCGGCGGCCCTTCCCCGGCGTAATGACTTCGCTCGCCGATGCCGCGAATCTGGAAGTACCGCGGGCGGGATGTGCCGCCGGCGTAGTGGAGGTTTGGAATTGTCTCCACCACCGCCTGGAGATGCGCGTCGTTTCGGAACGCGAGCGCCTGCCGGTTCACCAAGGAAACACTGCTGGCGACCTGCTGTAGCGGCTCGTCAGTCAGCCCGGCCGTCACCGTGATCTCATCAGCGGGAAGGACTCTCGGCACAAGTTCCACAGTTATTGTGTCACTGTTCGCGGGAACCGTGGCGGGATGGTAGCCGATGTGGGAGAATTCCAGCTCCGTTCCGGGAGGAACGGTAATGGTAAACTCGCCGCGCTCATCGGTGGCTGCACCGGCATCACCAGCGACAATGTTGACTCCGGCCAGTCGATCTCCGGTGCGTTCGTCAATCACCACACCCTTCACAGTAATGTCAGGCGGTTGAGCCGAGAGTAAGATCGGCGCCACCACAAAAAACAAAACCCTCAGCGATCGGAGGGTCGTTCGGAACAGGTTATTCATTTTGTCTCCCTTCGCTGGCATTATCCAGATCAGGTTCAAAGGGTTTTTCTCAGCCTCCCCACTGCGGGGAAGCACCCCTTCAACACGCCTGAAATTACCCCGCCTCCCCATTCAATTCAACAGTTGTCTGCTCAGCCTACTCCTTGCAAACATCACCTCTGTCTCTCTACCTTCCGCGAAATATTCAGGGAGCAAGATATGACCAACGGAGACAATTCCTTTCCCGAGATCACGTTTAAGGCGATAATTCTGGGCGTACTCCTGTCGGCGGTGCTGGCGGGCGCCAACGCCTATCTTGGCCTGTTCGCTGGCATGACCGTCTCCGCCTCCATCCCGGCAGCGGTCATTTCGATGGGTATCCTCAACTTTTTCCGGAACTCAAATATTCTCGAGAACAACATTGTCCAGACTTCCGCCTCTGCCGGCGAATCGCTGGCGGCGGGCGTGATTTTTACCATTCCGGCGCTGGTGCTCATGGGGTACTGGAGTTCCTTCGACTACGTGGAGGTGGCCAAGATTTCAGCCATCGGCGGACTGATAGGCGTGCTGTTTACGGTGCCGCTCCGGAGGGCGCTCATCGTTCAGGCGAAGCTCCTCTTCCCTGAAGGAATCGCTACCGCTGAAGTGCTGAAGGCCGGCGATGAAGCGAAGACCGGCGCAACGGCCGACGCCTCGTCAGGAATCAAGACCATCGGCGTAGCAGCGGTGGTTGGCGGCGCCATGAAGCTGTGCCAGCAGGGACTGGCCATGTGGCATGCAGCGGTGGAAGGAGCCCGGACCGTCGGCGGCGCCATATTCGGCATCGGCACAGACCTCTCTCCCGCCCTCATCTCCGTCGGCTACATTGTTGGACGAAATATCGCCATTCTCGTCTTCGGCGGCGGACTCATCTCATGGGCAATTGCCATTCCAATCTATTCAGCCATCTACGGCTTCGAAGGTGAGCCGATGGCCGCCGCGGGCGACATCTGGAATACGCGGATTCGCTACCTCGGTGTCGGCGCCATGGTGGTGGGGGGAATCTGGTCCCTCATCAAACTGATGAAACCGCTGGCGGAGGGGATTCGGGCGAGCCTCGACGCCCTCAAACAGGCAAAGGCCGGCGCCGACGTGAACAGGAAAGAGCGGGACCTCCCCATCAATTATGTGCTGATCGGCCTCGGGGCGCTCCTCGTTCCCGTCTTCCTCCTCTACAACGGCGTCCTCGAATCGGTGGGCGTGGCGGCGCTCTTGTC
>LUOC01000142.1 GCA_001626655.1 Fidelibacterota bacterium REDSEA-S14_B6
GTATAAGAGACAGTCTCTCGATTCCGGACGAGATCTATTTCATGAGTGATCTTCCCATCACCTTTGCACCTGCACATGTGGTGACCGTCGCTCTGTTCGGTCTTTTTGCAGCGGTGATGGCGAGTATGTATCCGGCGTGGAAGGCGTCGGGGATAGAGCCGGCTCAGGCTGTGAGGTACGAATGATCGGCTTCGAAGGGTGGATGGCCGGACGGATGCTCTTCTCCCGTAAGAAAGTGGGACTCATCTCCTGGAGCGGCATCATATCAATTCTCGGTGTTGCGACAGGCTGTTTTGCCCTTATAGTCTCTGTCGCCATTCTGAACGGGTTTGAACAGGAGGTCCGCAACAAGGTGGTCGGCTTTGAGACCGATCTGCGAATTACGGCAAGGGACTCTGAAATTGATATGGAAAAGTTCGCCGCTCTGGAATCCGAGCCGGGAATCGCTGCCCACTCTCCTTTCCTCGAGAGGAAGGCTGTGGCGATCTCGCCGAACGATCGATCACTGGTTAAGGTTAAAGCGGTGGAGATAGGAAGCCTTAGTGATGTTTACAAGATTGAAGGGATCGAGGTGAGTGAATCGGTTGACAGGAGAGCGCCGGTCTACGTCGGCGAGGGAATTGCCAATAGGTTGGGAGTTCAGGAAAATGACCGCCTCCGGTTGATGAATCCACTTGACAATCAGCTCTACCTCGGGATGCCGTCGGTGCTTGACGCCCGAGTTGCCGGCGTCTTTGAAACGCGAATTTTGGACTTCGATCAGACTTATGTTTTTGTCCCTCTCACATCGGGGCAGGCGCTCTTCAAGGCGACAGGAGACGTCGACGGCATAGATCTTCGATTGACTGACGACGCTGACAAGGCGCAACTGAGGGAGACTGTTATTTCAGTTCTTGGAGGGGATGTTGCTGTTTCAGGATGGGAAGAGATGCACCAGACACTGTTTCAGGCGATGAAGATGGAAAAGCTCGGCACTGTTGTTGTCTTGAGCCTGATTGTAATCGTGGCATGTTTCAACATCGCTTCCACACTGACGATGCTTGTGATGGAAAAGATCAGAGAAGTGGGGATACTGAAGGCGATCGGTTTTTCAAGATCGAAGATTTCGACACTTTTCCGCCTGCAGGGCATTCTCATCGGCGGGATCGGACTGGCGCTTGGAACAGGCTTGGGGCTCCTATTTGTGTCGGGGCAGGAGCGCCTCGGCTTCATTCGTCTGCCGGAGGCGATCTACTTTGTGCACTCGCTCCCCGTGGCCATAACTTCAGGCGACGTTGCAGCGATTGTCCTTATCGGCGTGATTGTGATTTTTCTGGCCATCCATTTCCCCAGCAGGGAAGCGAGAAAACTGATTCCCACCGAAGCTATTCAATTCGAGAAATGATCTTAAAAGCGACAGACATCCGAAAGAGTTACCCCACTTCCACCGGCTCTCTGGAAGTCTTGAAAGGATTGAATCTGTCGATGGAGGCGGGTGAACTAATATCCATCACCGGCCCCTCGGGATGCGGGAAGTCGACTCTCCTCAATATTCTCGGCACCCTTGACCAACCCGATTCCGGCTCTCTAAAGATTGCCGGTCAAGCGGTGGCAGACTTGGATGACGAACAACTATCGCGACTGAGAAGTGAATCTATCGGATTTGTATTCCAGTTTCACCATCTGCTTCCGGAATTCTCAGTTCTGGAGAACTTGATAATTCCCCAAAGACTGCTGGAGAAGGACGAGCGGACTGCACGCATGAGGGCCGTTGAGCTGTTGGAGAGGGTCGGTCTTTCGGAGAGAGCTGATCACCGCCCGGGAGCTGTTTCCGGCGGGGAACGCCAGCGTGTGGCTGTCTTGAGAGCGCTCGTAAATCAGCCGGCGGTCGTGCTGGCCGATGAACCGACAGGAAACCTCGACGTTGACGCCGCTTCGAAACTGATGGAAATGATTCAATCTCTTGCCGCCGATTTCGGTCAGGCGTTCCTGGGCCTGCTCACAACTTCGCTTGAAAAGTGAGTTGATTGGGGCGCACAGGAAAAGTAAATTTGATCAACTCGCGTTAGCCTCATGAAAGAGAATTTCTCCAAACGGGTCCAGACAACCATGAAGTACGCCAAGGAGGAGGCGATACAGCTTGGCCACAGCTATGTCGGTTCTGAGCATCTGCTTCTCGGCATCCTTCGGGAAGGGTCGGGCCGCGCCGTCGATATTCTTGAAGAATTGGGCTGTGATCTGGAAGAGCTTCGCCTGATGATCGAGGATATGGTCAAGCCGGCGGGAGGGACCATGACCCTCGGGCACCTGCCGTTAACGAGACGGGCGGAGCGGATTCTGCGGAACACATTTACAGAGGCTTCCAACCTTAACGCCAGCATTGCCGACGATTATCACCTCCTCCTCGCGATGTTGCAGGAGACTGAAGGGGTCGCCTTCGAAGTGCTGACAGCGTTCGAAATCGATTACTCCTCCGTCCTCGAACTGCTGAAGGAAGACGGTGGAACTCCCGAATCGTCAGCCCCAAAAAGCGCCCCCGCCGCGAAGAAGAGCAAGACGCCGGCGTTGGATCATTTCAGTCGCGACATAACAGAGCTGGCTCGAAACGGCAAGCTCGATCCCGTCATCGGCCGCCGGAACGAAATTGAAAGAGTTGCACAAATCCTATGCCGCCGGAAGAAGAACAATCCCGTGCTGATCGGCGAGCCGGGGGTGGGGAAAACTGCCATCGCCGAGGGCCTCGCCCAGCGGATTATTGAACGGGACGTCCCGCGCCTTCTTCACAGTAAGCGGATTGTCGCTCTCGATCTGGCGGGAATCGTGGCCGGCACCAAGTACCGGGGCCAGTTCGAAGAGCGAATGAAGGCGATCATGACAGAGCTCGAGGGGGCTCAGAATATTATTCTTTTTATAGATGAACTTCATACCATCGTCGGGGCCGGGAGCGCTTCCGGCTCGCTGGACGCCTCCAACATGTTCAAACCAGCGTTGTCCAGAGGTGAGATTCACTGCATCGGCGCAACCACCCTGGACGAATACCGGAAACACATCGAAAAGGACGGCGCCCTGGAAAGGCGGTTCCAGAAAGTGACCGTGAGCCCGCCCACCATCGAAGAATCGGTCTCGATTCTGAAGTATCTTCCCGATAAAGCTATCGATGTCCTCGATGAAGCGGGGGCGAGGCTTCATCTTCAGAACCTGAGCGTGCCTGATGAAGTGGTGGAATTGGAACTTGAGATTGAGCAGATACGATCTGAGAAGGACGCGGTGGTCTCCAGCCAGCAGTTTGAGAAAGCGGCCAGTCTCCGAGACAAAGAGCGAGTGCTGCTGAAGTCACTGGAGTCGGCCCAGAAAAACTGGGCGAACGAGGAGACGAAACACGCTCCCACCGTCACCGAAAAAGATATAGCCGATGTCGTCTCCATGATGACCGGCATTCCGATCTCGGAGGTTGCCGAGAAGGAGTCTGAAAAACTCCTCAAGATGGGTGAGAGCCTCAAGGAGTTTATCGTCGGCCAGGACACTGCCATCAATACGCTCGCCAAGGCGATTCAGCGGGCGAGGGCGGGACTGAAGAATCCACGCCGTCCCATCGGGGCATTTCTGTTTCTCGGGCCGACGGGCGTTGGAAAAACCGAGACGGCGAAAGTCTTAGCCAAACATCTCTTCGCCCATGACGAATCACTCGTCAAGATTGATATGTCAGAATACATGGAGCGGTTTGCCGTCTCCCGCCTCATCGGCGCGCCGCCGGGATATATCGGGTACGAAGAGGGGGGAGAACTGACCGAACGCGTCCGGCGAAACCCCTATTCGGTCATCCTTCTTGATGAGATTGAAAAAGCCCACGGCGATGTGTTTAACCTGCTCCTGCAGCTTCTCGATGAGGGGATGCTCACCGACAGTATGGGCCGGAGAGTCGATTTCAGGAACACTATAATAATTCTGACATCGAATATTGGTACACGCGATTTTGGTAAAGTGGGCACTTACGGTTTCGGCGATTCGTCCAGAGATTCGACCTTCGAATCGATGAAAGATCGTGTCTTGGAAAAGGTAGATGATCTCTTCAATCCCGAGTTCGTGAACCGATTGGACGAATCTATCGTTTTCAAACCGCTGGGGAAACAGAGCGTACTGAAGATCATTGATCTACAGCTTGTGGACCTTGTGGAAAACCTGAAAGCGAAGAAGATGAAGCTCCACGTCACTGCGGTGGCGAAGCGGCTTCTGCTCGATCGCGGCTTTAGCGATGAATTCGGCGCCAGACCGATGCGGCGGGAGATTCAGTCCTCCATCGAGGCGCCGCTGTCTGAATCGATTCTCGAAGGACGGTTCGCTGAAGGCGATACGGTGAAAGTGGACGTGAAAAAGGGCGCCATTCACATTATTAAACCTCGCAAGAGAGCAAAAAAACGGGAAACGACCGCCGCCAAAACCCCTCGGAAAAGAACGAAAACTGACAATAAGTCATAATCTTTCTCCGTCGTTTTTCAGCTATAACTGACATTTCCGCCTGATTCTCACCGTTGGCACACTATTTGTGCTACGGAGAGTGAATCTTTCAACAACAGATATTTGTCTCGAGGAGTCTAGAATTATGTCAAAGATTATCGGAATTGACTTAGGGACCACAAACTCTTGCGTCGCCGTGATGGAAGGCGGAGAGCCCAAAGTTATTGCCAATCCTGAAGGGGGGAGGACAACTCCCTCCGTTGTCGCTTTTACAAAAGACGGTGAACGTTTGGTGGGCCAGCCAGCAAAACGTCAGGCGGTGACAAACCCCAACAATACGATCTATTCCATCAAGAGATTTATGGGGCGGGAATTCGACGAGGTCCAGACGGAGATCTCGGAAGTCCCCTATCAGGTGAACAAGGGGAAGTCCGGCGCCGTGGAGGTTGAGGTGGAAGGGAAGACCTACGTTCCGCCCGAAATCAGCGCCATGGTGCTGCAAAAACTGCGGCAGACTGCCGAGGAGTATCTCGGTACGACCGTGACCGAGGCGGTGATTACTGTCCCGGCCTATTTCAACGATTCTCAGCGTCAGGCGACAAAAGATGCCGGAAAGATTGCCGGTTTGAACGTCCGGCGAATCATCAACGAGCCGACGGCGGCAGCCCTTGCTTATGGGATGGACAAGGAGCAAGATCAAAAAGTCGCCGTGTTCGATTTGGGCGGCGGAACCTTCGATATTTCCATTCTTGATGTAATGGACATTGACGGCGAGAAGTCCATCGAGGTGAACGCCTCCAACGGAGATGGCCATCTGGGCGGCGACGACTTCGACCAAAGAATCATCGATTGGATGGCGGAAGAGTTCAAGAAGAGTGAAGGGATTAACTTGAAGGAGGATCCCATGGCACTTCAGCGGCTGAAGGAAGCCGGCGAAGCAGCGAAGCGGGAACTCTCCTCTTCCAAACAGACTGATATAAACCTCCCGTTTGTTACTGCCGATGCGACCGGGCCGAAGCATTTGAACATGTCTCTCACTCGAGCCAAGTTTGAAGAGCTGGTTGATGACCTTGTGGAAAGGACAAGGAAGCCGTGTCAGCAGGCGCTGAAGGATTCGGGGCTGAATGCCGGCGACATCAATGAAGTTATTCTGGTCGGCGGTTCCACAAGGATTCCGAAGGTTCAGGAAGTGGTAAAAGAGATTTTTGGCAAGGAGCCGAACAAGGGTGTCAATCCCGATGAGGTGGTTGCCATGGGGGCCGGCATTCAGGGCGGAATTCTCGGCGGAGATGTGGAGGACGTTCTGTTACTCGACGTTACGCCTCTGTCCCTCGGAATCGAAACTCTCGGCGGCGTCTTCACGAAGCTCATCGAACGGAACACAACAATCCCGACAAAGAAGAGTCAAATCTTTTCTACCGCCGCGGATAGCCAGCCGTCTGTGGAAATCCACGTTCTTCAGGGTGAGCGGGAGATGGCCATGTACAATAAGACCATCGGTAAGTTTCATCTTGACGGAATCCCGCCGGCGCCGCGCGGTGTTCCGCAGATCGAGGTCACTTTCGACATCGATGCAAACGGCATACTGAACGTGGGTGCGCAAGACAAAGCTACCGGAAAGGAACAGAGCATCCGAATTGAAGCGTCCAGCGGTCTCAGTCAGGAAGAGGTGGACAAGATGGTCGACGATGCGAAGAAGCACGAGGGCGAAGACCAGGAAAAACGTGAAGAGGTCGATGTCAAGAATCAGGCTGATCAGCTGATCTATCAGACAGAGAAGAACATCAAGGAGTTTGATGAAAAGCTTGACGAGGCAGAAAAGAAGAGGTTGGAAGAGGAGGTTGAGAAACTGAAAACGGCCACGGCCGGAACCAACATCGAAGACATCAAGTCGGCCACGGAAACGCTGAATTCCGTTTGGAACGAAGTTGCAGCCAAAATGTATGAATCCTCAAAGGATGCAGAAGGACAGGCACCCCCACCGCCTCCGGGCGATGCTGGTGAAGCGAGCCAAACCGATGACAAAGAGATCGAAGACGCCGACTTCGAAGTCGTGGACGAGAAGCAGTAACCAGACTGCTCTAAGTTAATTGCATCTAAATAAATGGCGGGCATTGCTCGCCATTTTTGTATTTGGAACTTCCGCAAGTTAAATTTGTTTTGGAGTAGTTTGCTATGCGTAGAAGAACCAAAGCACTTCTTATCCTTTCGATGCTGCTATTGTTACTCGGTGGCAGTGTGGTCTACATCATACTGGCGCCGGGGCGATGGAC